>WJJO01000403.1 GCA_014729665.1 Caldifarciminota bacterium | reverse complement strand
TATACTCACGGTAACCTGCATGGGTACGGGCACCGGAGGATCGCCCTCCGGAACGCTGTCAATATCTACCATGCCGTCTCCGTCATCATCGGTCAGAGGGGTTCCGCCTTCTGAAAGCTCTACCGGCCATTGGCTTTCCGGGATGGTTGTTCTGTAGTCGAAGTTCAGGGTGTCGGGGCGGTACCAGCTGGTGTGAAGGGCATCGAGGTCGAATACCGCATTCTCTCCGGGATAGGCGTTTACTATAACGGTATCCGGGTCGAGGTCGACTTCTATCTCACGGATGGTGGTTACAAGCAGTGCGGTATCGTGTTTGGAGGTATCTATCACCGACTGTACGGAAAAAACACAAGTATCGACATATCCGAAAGGCAGCTTATCTACCGGTGTCACTTCAACCGTGACCCCGAACCTGCCGCCTGCACCCACGATGTCCGTATCCAGTCTGCCGTCACCGTCTGTATCATAAAGGGGCAGTCCAAGCTCGTCGAAAAGCTCGTTGTCGAACTCGGGGTATTTTGTGTCGACTGCATTCAGATTGATTGTATCGGGTGCGTTTCCGTTGTTTTCAGCATAAACCAGGTAAGGGAATGGAACAAGGCACTCGGTTTCCTCGAATTGAAACGAAGGTGTAGCCGCAATATTAGGATGAAGTGCGAACCAGAGCGGCAGGAAGGTTGCGCCGTTGTCGTCGTAACAGTTAACGATAGTTCCCACACCCTTGTCGGCAACTACGTGGTAGGTTCCTACCTGCGTCACATCCCAGCTTGCTGCAGTGAAACGGTAATACTCGCCCCTGTCAAGGGTTCCCGAAGCGATGGGCTCCTCAGCACCTCCCAACTTGGGTGTTCTGGTTACGGTAAAGCTGGTGTTGTCGCTGTAGGCAATAACATGAAGCCTGGTTGCATAACCTGCGCCCCCGGAACATACCAGCGGTACGTGGAACTCGGTACCGATACCAAGACCGTTTCTGTCTATTCCCGCCATTATGTAGAACCCGATAATATTGTTTCCATAAGTGGCATAAGGAACATTCATGAAGGTAATATCCTTATCGCTGTGAATCTTCAGACCCCTGCCCAGCTTCTGGTCTCTCCTTGGCAAAGATATGACCGTACCTTCTATCACGCCTGCTGTGGGACAGACCTTATCCCAGATAGTATCTTCGGGATTGTCCAAATCTACAATTATCACCCTGGTGTCGTCTTCCCATGGAAGCACCGCGACATTCTTGGTAACGTCGCCATTTTGATAACAGTAAGGTGAATAGGTAAGGAAGTCCCTGCCTACGAACGTACCGTTGAACGAAGGAATGTACACTCCACCCATACCGTTCAGGGTCAATGCCGAAACCGGACGCGAGGCCTCCACCGAATACGGGAACCCCCTGGGATTTGTCGGATCGTCGTGCCGGTAGTAATAGTGATCGCCTGCGTTAAGATCGCCTTCCCATATCACTCCATCGGTATCAAGATTCCTGACTATGACGTGGGTATTGTTCGCATAGGCAAAGACTGCAATTACACCTTCAGCATAGTTCCCTGACATTTGAAGGTATTTCGGTCCGACAGACAGCAATTTGGTGCTTACCGGTCTCGAGTTTTCATCGACCGCGCACCAGGTACCTAATCCCATACCCCAGGGGTCACCGGAAACCACCGTAAATTCACCGGTGGCAAGAACCATGTATACACTGTCAGCAAGACCGTCCACTATGGCGAAGCTGTCAAGCGGGATAGTTCCGGACCATACCGGATTATCAAATATATCCAGAACCTGAACGAAGTTCTCTTCATCGTATGAAAAGATAACCATATCGTCGTAGGTGTAGGCATAGGTCGCGAATTCATCATCCTGTGGAAGAGGCCTCAATTCATCTATGTGACCGAAATAATGCTTCTCCTCCTCCGGGATAACAGTCCTCGACATCTGGTAATCGTCCGGACGTTCCAGGACAACTTGTGCATTAATCGCTGTACCGAACGAAACCGCCATAAAGAGGGCTATTCCCCCTGATAGATAAAAACGTTTCACGTTTCCTCCTTGATTGAACACATAATCATAGTCAAACAAGTAATCTATGTCAAGTGGAAGAAATTACCGTTTCCTGTTATGTATCCGTATCTGTATCATCCCTGACCCTCCTGAATATTTATATCTGTTGTAATGTGTTTAGGGTCTTGAACCTTCGGTTAGCAAGCCTGCTAACCAAACGGTAAGAAGGAAAGAGAAGGTTATACACCACCCCCGAAATCCTGCGATCTTTTGACCTCCGATTCACAATTATTCAACCTGCGGGAAAAAAGGAAGATTTCGTTAAGGCTGCAGCAGAGCCTTCTTGACTATCCGTTTCTTGAATGTGGCATAGGAATCATCTTCCTTGCGTTCACGCCATTCAAGTGCATATATGTAGATGCCGGGTGAAGGCTCTTTACCGTCCTCGGTAAGGCCATCCCATTCAATCTTGAAGATGCCGCCGTACTGAAGCTCCTCATCGAGCAGCAGGGTGCGGATGTATTCGCCTGCACGGTTGTATATCCTTAAGGTAACCAGACCGCCCCGGGGGATGGTGTAGGCAAAGGTGGTCTTGTCGGTAAACGGGTTGGGATAGTTATGGATATCGAACTCGGGCTCGAGGATAGTAGTAAGCAAGGCGCTGTCACGCACTATGGTGTCGGCTTCAAAACCGGTCTGTATCCACACGTAGCGCTGTTCGACTACGGTTGTATCGAATTCGCCTATAATAGAACCTAATTCCTCCGGCGGTCTAACCACCATCTTGACCGATACCGTATCAAGAACTTCAACGAAATTCAAATCGCTTTGCCCGTCATTGTTGTAATCATCCAGAGGCTCGTTGTTTGCAAAGGTAAATGTTGTATCCCAGTTCAGATTGCGGATGGTGTTCGATCCTATTGAAATGGGGTCGGCATCCTCACCGTGGTTGGCAACCTGGAGTTCGTAGATTGCTGAATCCCCGGGATGGATAATGGTGGTTTGGTCGGGCCAGACGGCGATATCGACGACCCTTGAAACGTCTACTGTTGTTACGATAACTACGGAATCGTAAACGGTATCCGTGACCGTAGACCGTGCATAAACAATGGTCGAATCGATTTCACCTTCCACAGCACTCCATGGTACATCCACATCCAGGAACAACGAATCGGAGCCGTCAACCCTTGGAAGCAAACCCACGTCAGGTATGCCGTCGGCGTTATTGTCAACTATAGGATCGGTTCCATTTGATGAAATCAAGGTATGGGTCCAACCGACCTGATCGGTCTGGTAGGTGATATTAGGGACGTCATCGGTGTTCCCGAAGTTGAAAACCTCAAGCCCGTAGCGAATGGTTCGGCCTGCATCCACTATCCCCGTCTGATCCTCTTCGATAAGGATATCAGGCACAGGTTCTACGATCACAACATACCGACCGGTATCGATAACGGTACCGTAGATGTCGCCCGGGTAATCTGCCGGATAGTTATAAGAAGTGGTTACCAATGTTACTACATCTTCATCCCCGGCGTTGGCGTCGTCCGGGACCTGCACCCTCAGCTGGAATGGCGAGGGTTCCTGGTTTACCGGCACGGAAGGAAGATCGATATTCCCGTCACCGTCGTTATCCTGAAGATCATTACCGCTGATATCGGTCAAAATCACCGTCCATTGAGCCTCGGGTTGGGTAGTCGACCAGGAGAAATTAATGTTATCCTCACGGTAGAGGCTGTTGTGGGAGGTTTCAAGATTGAAAACCCCGACATTCCCCGGATATACGTACAAGGTATCGACCGGTGTAACCTCTACTTCGATTTCACGGATTGTCGTAATCAGGAATGCGGTATCCATCCGAGCCGTATCCTGCGTGGATTGAATAGCGAATATACACGTATCGGTCGTTCCAAACGGCAGCTTATCTGCAGGTGTTACGTTAACCAAAACCTCGAATCTTCCCGATGCAGGCAGGGAATCGGTGTCAATCTGAGAGTTTCCGTCAGCATCAGGCAGGGGATTTCCCAAGATGTCGGTTACTTCACTTGTAAAATCGGGTGCTTCGGTGTGGGTTGTAGAAATATTAATGACATCCATCGAATTCCCGTTATTCTCGACGAATAACTGGTAGTTATTCTGACGCATTGTGGAAACAAGGCATTCGGTTTCGCAGAACTGAGGTGTAGGCACGGTCGCAACCGCAGGGTGAATGGCGAACCACAGGGGGAGGAAATCCGCCCCGGCCTGACCGCCTGCACTTTCGATCACGGCGACACCCCTGGTCGATGTTACCGTATGTGCGCCCGTCATCGTCATGATACGATGATGATCGCCTTCGTTAAGGGTTCCGGACCATACAAACGTGTTATCGAAGGTAGATCGAACCTCAACCTGATTGTTGTCGTAGAAAGAGAAGATATCTAATTGGCCGTTGGGGTCTCCGGGATTGGATGAACAAAAACCTAATGTAGGAATGAAGAATTCGGTTCCGATACCCAGACCGTTACGGTCAATAGCCCGGAGCAAGTGGTAGTAACATCCCTGACCCGGGACGAATGCACACGAGATATCTTTATCCGCTTCAATCTTTACCCATCTTCGCAATATTAGCTTTCCTTCAATCCTTCCGCGATCTTCGATATGCAACTTCCATATCGTATCAGTTGGTTCATTAAGATCAGTAACGGTTATATTAACGTCATCTTCCCAGGGTATAATCTTTAATGATTGGGGCCAATCGCTCATGTCTCCAAGATAACCGATGAAGTCCCTTCCGGTAAAGGTTCCATTGAATGCGGGCAGGTAATAACCGCAGTCTCCATAAGAGATAGCTGAAACCTCCTTGCTTGCCTCTATCGATATAGGCAAACCTCTTATATTGTTGCCGACACTACCTCCTATTGAGTTATAGTACTGCCAGTATTCAAGACTATCCAGGTCACCCTCCCATATTTGCGTTCCATCGTTCAGATTCCTCACGACTACATGGGTATTATCGTAATAGGCGAATACGTTAAATATTTCCGTACCGGTATGGGAGCCTGATACCCAACTACCCTGAACGACCGTAAGTAGTTTGGTGGAAAGTGGCTTGCTACGCTGGTCTACTGCGGTCCACCCCTGAACGATGTTGCTTATCGGATCGCCTATGAGAACAGAAAATTCCCTGCTGGATAGAATCTGGTAGATCCCGCTTCCGTATTGGTGATGGAACTCGTCTTGATTTAATGTACCTGACCAGTGTAGGGTGGTCCTGTCCTCATTCCATATCTCTATCTGAGCATCATCGGCGTAGGAAAAGACAATTATATCGCTCAAGGTATAAGCGTAAGTCGCGAATGTATCTTCCTCCTGGGGAAGAAGCGGTGCATACTCGGCTGTGCTTTCAAGGGATTGTTGTATATTATTTACCGAGCCGGGTACTGCACCGGTCGGATTTGCAGAAACCTGAGAAAAAACCAGTGTTCCGCAAAGTGATATTACTGTACTCAAAACCATTAATCCTCCTAATAATAAATGATACCCTGGAGTATTAATTTGTCAAGTACGACTGCATTTCATTATTTGATCTATTAAGGAATACTACTTAAATCCGGGTCTGCTACCTGAGATAGTGCTGTTGCAATAAGTCAAAACAAAACCACACCTGCTATTATTATTATCCTTCTCATTGTTTTTTTCCTCCATCGTAGTTAAGGTTTATACCTAAGGCCATACCCCACTTTGAAAGAGTTAGTGGACCTATCCATGCTCCATCATCGGGTACACCTTCTACCGATTGTTCCTTGGCTGCACCTCCTTTGAGAGTTGGACTAACCTGAAGCCTGAACTGATCGAACGAAAAAAGAGGGATATTCAAGCCTAAATACCCTTGAAATCCCAGTATTTTGCTTTTCGTATCGTAAGTCCGATAGTCGGTTTCGGGATCGTGACGATAAAAGTTGTTATCCCCCTTTACTTTACCAAATATAATAGATACACCAAGTAAGACGCTAGTTTTCCGGGCACGCAATCCAACGGGATGCATTGCCTCCGCTCCTACAGTTACTTCATGTGATACCCAGTTAGCAGGGGAAGGAAGCCACACTCCTTCCATATCTATATTCGATTTACTGTATGGTATGTTGGAGGAGGAAAAACTGCCTGTAGTTCGTATTCCGAAATCACTGGGAAGTTGGACTCCAACTTTTCCTGAAATACTGTGGGACAGGTAAAAGTTATCTACAAAATCGGGGAATATTGATACTGAATAAGTGTAGTCGCCGCCCCGAATCAAAAGTGCCGGTTCGTAACCTATCTCTGCCTGAAAACCCACTCCGTCAGCACCGAAAACTAATAAGGCTAAAGGTAATAATGTACTCATGGTTTTTTCTCCTTCACTTAATCTCTACCTGAGACGCAATTCCACCTACACCGTTTATGCAGACGGTTTTTAAGTTGAACCATTGTCCCTTCTTTTTTAATCTTAAGCTGCGTTCTCAAACTAAAGTAATTTGAATTACTCTACCAGTATTCTTTTTGGGACCACACTTTCCCGGGCGCCTTCCTTACGCGACCACACATGATCCCATAATTACATGATACAGTGTTATTGTATTATGTCAAGTATTCTACTGTTATTCTTTTCTACTGTAGATTTTTTGAATTGAATTACTGTGATTGAAATTTCCCGCCCATATAAAAACTTGACTTCCTCGAGCCTGCCGATAGAATGCCTGAAAAGAATGTATTGATTATAAAGGAGTTTCGATGAAGTACGACGTGGTAGTTATAGGTGCGGGTCCTGGAGGATATCCGGCGGCCATTCGTCTGGCCCAGCTTGGGAAGAAGGTTCTGGTCGTCGAAAAGCAGTCAGTGGGTGGTGTATGCCTTAACTGGGGGTGCATACCGACGAAGGCCATGTGTCATGCAGCCGAGATACGCGCCTCCCTGGGTTTTTTCCAGCGTATAGGCCTGGGTGTTACCCCGTCGGCGATGGAGTTCGGAAAGCTTCAGGCATGGAAGGACTCGGTCGTGAATAAGCTCGTGAAAGGGGTTGAGTTTCTGTTCAAGTCCCAGGGCATAGAGCTTCTTCGGGGCGTGGGGAGGATAACCGGACCGGGCCGGGTCCAAGTGAAAGGCGAGGCAGTTCAGGAGGTCGAGGCCGATGCAGTAATAATAGCGACCGGATCGACTCCCGCGCCCCTGCCGAACGTTGAACCCGACGACCGCAAGGTCTTCTACGCCGAACGTGCGCTTTTCTTCGATAAAATCCCCCAGTCGATGCTCGTAATCGGGGCGGGTGCCAGCGGCCTGGAGATGGCTGCTATGTATAACGCCTTCGGGACCAAGGTTACCGTCGTCGAGATAATGGATCAGGCGGTACCGGGCATGGATACAGAGATTGCGGAAAGTATGGCTAAGCTGCTTTCCAAGCAGGGGATTGAACTTCACCTTTCATCGAAGGTCGTATCATTAGACCACGGCTACACCAATCTGAGGGCAAAGATAGAATCGAACTCAGGCGAGATAACCGACAAAGATATGGAAAAGGTTCTTCTCGCTGTGGGGCGCAGACCCCTGACAGACGATTTATGGGCCGAGAGCGTCGGGGTAGATACCGATGCAAAGGGCTTCATAAAGGTATCCCCCCGCCTGGAGACCTCGGTACAAGGGATATACGCCGTAGGGGACGTTACCGGACCACCGCTTCTGGCTCATCGTGCAACAAGGCAGGGCGTGGTTGCAGCCGAGGTTATGGCGGGCGATGAGGCCGCGGCGTACGATCCTGCGGCAATGCCTGCATGCGTCTTTACCATCCCCCCCGCCGCCTCCGTAGGATTGACCGAGGCAGAGGCAACGAAGCAAGGTCTGGAAATCGAGATTGGACGCTTTCCCTACTCGGCCCTGGGACGCGCCGCGACCCTGGGTGAACGCGACGGCTTCGTCAAGATTATAGCCGAGAAGGGTACAGGCAGACTCCTCGGGATGCACGTTTTGGGTGTCGGGGCCGACGTTATGATAGGCGAAGGGCTTTTAGGCCTCGAGATGGTTGCAACGGTCGAGGACATAGGCTCGACGGTCCATCCCCACCCCACGCTGCTCGAGGGGATTATGGAAGCCGCTGAGAACGTGAAGAAAAGAGCGATACACATTAAGAATTAAATAACTCGCTTAAGTTATAATCCCCGAGTGACGAATGCTGTCCATATCTAGTGAATGTGATACTTGCTCAGTACTAATTCAAATTTCAAATATCAAAATGCAAATATCAAATTAAAAGGACTTCCCGGACTCCGGTGTCGTCCGTTATAACCTCTTAAAAAAACCGTTGTTGACTCTCCGGTTGTTTCAGTTATCATATAATGAATGCGTATCTTAGGAATCGATCCCGGGCTTGCCTCTACCGGCGCAGTCGTCATAAATGCCGATGTTGACCTGGAGATTCTTCACAAGTGTGTGGTAAGGACCAGATCCGACCAGGTGATAACCGTAAGGCTGGGTACAATAGCGGACGAAGTAGAGCGCATCATCGATACGTATAAACCGGGAATTATGGCTTTGGAGACCGCTTTCATCCGCCGGGATGCCCCCCAGACCGGGCTCTCCCTGGGCAAAGTACTTGGGGTGATGGTCCTGACCGCACACCGCAAGGGCCTGGAGTTGATGGAGATAACACCGAGGGAGGCAAAGGAAACCCTTACAGGCTACGGAGATGCGACCAAGGGGCAGATACAGCGCGCGGTATCTGTAAAACTGGGGCTTCGCGATTACCTGCGCCCGGATCACATTGCCGATGCGGCTGGTATTGCCTTGACTGCGGCATCAATCCTGGCTACACTCCGCAGAAGATGATAGGTTATCTGGAAGGCGCACTCCTGAGGCGCGACGACGAGCAGGGGCAAATTACCCTTCTCGTGAGTCAGGTCGGCTACGAGGTCAGGCTGCCGGACATAGTATGGCGCGAGTTAGGTGTTAACCGGATGAACGCGGACGGTCAGACTCAGCTCAAGCTCTTTATCTACCAGCACCAGACCGAGCGTTCGCCCAGGCCTCTTCTTATAGGCTTTACTAACGTTATCCAGCGCGAGTTCTTCGAGAGGTTCATCTCGGTTCCCAATATCGGTCCGACCGCGGCGGCAAAGGCCCTGAACCTTCCGGTACGCTCAATCGCCAGGGCCATAGAGGAACGGGATTTGGGAATCCTGACCAAGCTTTCGGGTATAGGCAGGAGCAAGGCCGAGGCAATAGTGGCAGCCTTGAACGGCAAGATGGCCAAGTTTGCACTCATACAGGACGCCAGGGAACCTGTACCGGAGGTTCTTACCACCGACGAACTGAGGGAGCAGGTAATCGAAGTGCTAGTTTCCCAACTGGGGTACAGGAAGTACGAGGCAACCTTGATGGTGGACGAATCACTGAAGGAAAAACCGGACATCCAAACCCCGGAGGAGCTTTTCGATGAGGTATACAGGAGAAAACACAGATAGGCCGGAGGGGATTCTTTCGCCCGGAGCTGCCGAGGATAAGTCCCGCTGGGACCTGCGGCCCAAGAGGCTTGCTTCCTGCATAGGCCAGGAGCGGCTTGTCAAGACCCTCTCGATCGCCATACAGGCGGCAAGGAAGCGCGAAGAGCCCCTGGATCATATACTTCTTCACGGACCCCCGGGCCTCGGGAAAACCACCTTTGCTAACGTCATCGCACGCGAGATGGAGACCTCAATCGTCACCACCTCGGGACCTGCCCTGGAGCGAGCGGGTGATCTCATCGCTTACCTGACCGGACTCGAACGGGGTTCGGTGCTGTTCATCGACGAGATCCACCGTCTGCCAAAGGTCGTCGAGGAGTTCCTGTACCCGGCGATGGAGGACTTCGCGGTCGATTTCATCTTCGATAAGGGTGCGCACGCACGATCCCACCGGTTCAGGCTGGAACGATTCACCCTGGTTGGCGCCACCACCAGGCCTGGGCTTCTGTCAGCACCCTTAAGGGAGCGTTTCGGCATCACAAGGGCAGTCCAGTTCTATACCGAGGATGAGCTTGTGGAGGTAGTCAAGCGTTCTGCAGGGATACTTGAAGTCAAGGCAACGGGTGAGGGTGCAGCTGAGATTGCAAAGCGCGCGAGGGGAACACCCCGCATCGCCAATACGCTTCTCAAGCGGGTGCGCGACTATGCCCAGGTCAAGGCCGACGGTATCATATCGAAAGAGGTGGCCCAGGCCGCCCTCGAACTGGAAGGCGTGGACGATAAGGGCCTTACCGATCTTGACAGGACATTGCTCGTAAGCATCATCCGTTTCTATAAGGGGGGTCCCGTAGGTCTTGAGGCAATAGCGGCAACCCTGCAGCAGGAGTCGGACACCATAGTCGACATGGTCGAGCCTTTCCTTTTGAAGATAGGATTCCTGGCGCGTACCCCTTCGGGTAGAATTGTCACCGAAGAAGCCGCAAGACACCTTAATGAATTCCCGTCAAAGACAAAGAAATCTGAGAAAAAACCGACAGGAGAGTTGGGATTATGAAGATTTACGTTACCCGGCAGATACCCCAAGCCGGCATAGAACCTTTGGGGGAACACGAGGTCGAAATCTACGAAGGTGATACACCCATCGGCCACCAGGAACTAATCGAGAAGGTAAGGGGGGCTGATGCAGTAATACCGCTTCTTACAGACGAACTGGATGCAGACGTCCTCGGGTATGCAAAGAAGCTAAAGGTTGTCGCCAACTATGCGGTCGGATACGACAACATCGATATCGAAGAGGCCACAGAAAGGGGGATAGTCGTTACCAATACACCGGATGTGCTGACCCAGGCCACTGCCGAGCTCGCATGGGCGCTTCTTTTTGCCTCGGCACGAAGGATAGGCGAGGGTGAGCGCCTGGTGCGTCAGGGCAAGTTCAAGGGTTGGTCACCGACACTTCTTTTAGGTCAGGGGATAAGGGGCAAGACACTAGGTGTTGTGGGTGCCGGCCGTATAGGAACCAGATTCGCTCTCATATCCAGGGGTTTCGAGATGAAGGTGTTCTACTACGACGAGGAGCGTAACGAGGAGCTGGAACGCGAGCTGGGGGCAAAGAAGGTCGACATATCTTACCTCCTTCACGCATGTGACTACGTATCCATCCACCTTCCTTTGACTCGTTTCACCAGGCATTTAATCGATGCACACCAGATATTCCGCATGAAGCCTACGGCCGTGCTTGTCAATACATCGCGCGGGGCGATTATCGACGAGAAGGCCCTTGCAGCCGCATTGAGAGGCGGAAAGCTAGCAGCGGCGGGACTGGACGTGTACGAGAACGAGCCAGAGGTCGCACCCGAACTCCTGAAATGCGATAACGCGGTGCTTGCCCCCCACATCGGCTCGGCTACACACGAGGCCCGCTCCAGGATGGCCGAGTTGTGTGCTAATGCGGTGCTCGACGTGTTCGCGGGAAGGATGCCTTCGAATATAGTCAATGCACAAGTCTGGGCCGACCGCAGGCAGTAGTTAGAAAGGATATTGTGGGAAATCAGCATATGTTGCCTAAGGGATGAGAAGATGATAGAAAGGATCTTTACCTTCAGTACGCAAGATACATCCCGAAGGCTCATTGAGGATATCGTTCACGATCCCGACCTTCATCTGACACGTATCGTACTTCAACCGGGTGCAGGCTTCTTCAACGAAAATACTACCTCCAACGATTATTTGATTGTAGTCAGTGGTCAAATCGGCGTTAAGCTTGGCAGCCAGCAACAGTCCACCTATCCTGAAGGTACGGTAATATGCATACCCCCCTACGTTCAGATAGAGGTAGAGAATCCTGCAGCGAGTGTGCTCGAGTTCCTTCTCATAAAGGCGCCTTCCCCTGAAAGGTACGAGACTTTGAAGGCGCTGGAGCAGGATTCCAGTTATCTTACTTTCTGCACCTATATCCTTTACTCGTGCAGGGTTCTCGGTTCGCCGCCCCAGACACCCCGAAAGGAGTAGAACATGATAGACCTGCACATTCACACCGCATACTCCCCGGATTCAGCGGTAGACCCGGAGACGGCGGCCCGTGTGGCCGTCGCGAGGGAACTCAAGATAATAGGTTTTGCAGATCACGCCGAGTTTGTGAACGAAGACGAAGCGTATATCGCAGACGGCTACAAGGGAAGGGCAATCCTCGATGAGATACTAAAGCTACGTAAGATGTTTCGAGGTCAGCTCGAGATACTGTTCGGCGTCGAGATAGGATTCATACCCGGCTACGAGTCGCAGATAGCAGAGTTCCTTAACTCATTTCCTTTCGACTACTCCATAGGTTCGGTGCACTGGGTCGAAGGACTGCTGGTTTCGGACTGGACGAGAAAGCGGGAGGCTGGGGGTGAATCCTACCTGCCTTACTATAAGGATCTGCTTTCTGCGGCCTCCTCCGGCCTGTTTCAGGTTCTCGGTCACCTGGACTACGTGCGGAAGTACTTGCTTGCTCCCGAGGCCTACGATCATGCCGCCTACGAATTAATAATCGACGAGATACTCGAGGCGTGCGCTGAAACCGGTACCGCAGTCGAGATCAATACGTCAGGCTGGAGACACGCAACCGAGG
>WJJO01000402.1 GCA_014729665.1 Caldifarciminota bacterium | reverse complement strand
TCATCTCCAAGAAAAGATTCTGGTTCGTACGACTGCCGTTGAAATTCCAGCCGCTGACCGTTCTGACCGACAGGTTTCATATCAAGCCCCTCCTTCCTCTGTTTACCTCAGACGGAAAGTTTTACGTGCTGGCCTTGAGTCAGAACAGTGTCCGTCTAATGGAGGGGACACATCTGACCGTTAATCAGGTTCACCTGGCCGATGTACCGACCAATATCGATGCGGCTTTGTGGCATGACGATCCTGAACGCAGCCTGCAGTTGCATTCGGGGAACAAGGGCGGCAAGGCGGCGGTGTTTCATGGTCATGGTGTGGGTTCAGACGAGACCCAGAAGAAAGACGATCTCTTAAGATATTTCAGAAGGATAGACAAAGGTCTCCATCAGATACTTGCCGGGGAGAATGCACCCCTCATCGTGGCTGCGGTGGATTACTTGCATCCAATCTACCGGGAAGCCAACACCTACCCCTATCTGGTTGAAGAAGGCGTGGACGGCAACCCCGATCACATGAAGCCGCAGGATTTACACATATCCGCCTGGGAGATAGTCGAACCCCGCTTCCGGAAGGATCTCAATAAAGCGGTCGAAAGATTCCGCGAACTTCTCCACACCGACCACGCCGTAGACGACGTAAAAACGGCGGTAGTAGCCGGATATGACGGAATGATTGATACCCTGTTCGTACCTGTGGGCATACAGCGCTGGGGGTTTTTCCATCCCCGGTCCAGAGAAGTGGAGCTGCATGAATCCCGGCAGACCACCAGTGAGGATTTACTCGACCTTGCCGCTTTGGAGACGCTTTTACATTCAGGTTCGGTCTACGCGGTAAAACCTGAAGTAATGCCCGCCGATTCCGAAATCGCGGCAATATTAAGGTATTGATGCATGGATATCAAAACACATAGACGACCCAACCTGACCAATATTTCCGACTACGAGCAGTACGCAGGGGCAGAAACGGTCGACAGGGTGTCGGCTAAAGCCGAAACCCTCACAGGTCTTCACGTAGCACACGTCAACTCGACCTATTACGGAGGAGGCGTTGCCGAACTGCTATCGTCACTGACCCTGCTGATGAACGCAGCGGGCATAAAGGTTGGATGGAGGGTTCTGCAGGGGTCGCCCGATTTCTTCTCCATAACCAAGAAGATGCACAACGCCCTGCAGGGCGCGGACATCAACCTGAGCGACCTGAAGGTAAATATATACGAGGATATAATCTTCGAGAACGTTGTGCGCAACCACCTTGATCACGACATTGTTATTATTCACGACCCCCAGCCTCTTGCTATGATTAACCATTATAAAAAACAAGGGCCGTGGATATGGCGCTGCCACATAGACTTATCGAATCCAAATCCTGATGTCTGGAAATATCTTAAAGGCTTCATCGAAACCTACGACGCAACAATACTGTCAATCCCGGAGTACAGGAAGAAACTCGATGTACCGCAGATGTTCTTTATGCCGGCCATCAATCCCTTCAATATCAAGAACAAGGAGATGAGTGAGGCCGAGATTGACGAAAGACTCGATTACTACCACATACCAACCGATCTTCCCCTTGTTGTGCAGATATCACGTTTCGACCGCTGGAAGGACCCCGAGGGCGTAATCGAGGCGTTCAAGATTGCGCGAAAGGAAGTTGATACCACACTGGTTCTATTGGGTGACGTGGCTACCGATGACCCTGATGGTGAGCGCGTATACCAGTCCCTGCTGGATCAACGCGAGGAACGTATCGTTATCCTGAGTAAGGAAGATACTTCCCTGGTCAATGCCCTGCAGCGAAAAGCCGCTGTGGTGCTTCAGAAATCGATTCGAGAGGGTTTCGGTCTGACCGTTACCGAAGCGATGTGGAAAGGAACGCCTGTTATCGGGGGGAACGCCGGGGGAATACGCCACCAGATAGCAGACGGTGTCAACGGTTTTCTGGTTTCCTCAATCGATGAAGCCTCGCAGCGTATGGTAGAACTCCTCAAGGACGGAAAGCTGCGCAAGCGAATAGGAGAACAGGGCAGGGAGACGGTCAAGACCGATTTCCTGCTGATAAGGCTGCTAGAACAGTATCTGGACTTGTTCAGCGCCTTCGAGTGTGATTACAAACTCGATATGAGCCGACTAGTTGAGCAGTGATAGTAGAAGATATGAAAAGGCTACTCGAAGAAAAGGTGATATTGATTACCGGTGGTAGTTCGGGAATCGGTCGTGCGGCCGCTATTCTCGCAGCCAGGGAAGGGGCAAAGGTACTCGTCTCCGCTGATAAAAACATCGAAGGAGGCCAGGAAACGGTCAGCGCAATCAAGAAGGAAGGCGGAGAAGGGGCATTTGTCCAGGCCGATGTCTCCCACTTTGTAGACGTACAGAGAATGGTTAACAGGACTGTT
Source organism: Caldifarciminota bacterium (assembly GCA_014729665.1). Classification (GTDB taxonomy): domain Bacteria; phylum Hydrothermota; class Tepidihabitantia; order B3-TA06; family B3-TA06; genus WJJO01. Next base: position 1,336 of record WJJO01000402.1, on the reverse strand, counting down.
GAACTTTACGGACGACTGGACTGTGCGTTCAACAATGCCGGAATCTACGGTGAACGCAAACCGATTATCGATTATCCTGACAATGCCTTCGATAGAGTGATTGCGGTAAATCTCAAAGGTGTCTGGTTATGTATGAAGGCTGAGATTCCACTGATGATCGAGAAGGACAGGGGTGTGATAGTTAACACCGCTTCTGTCGGGGGGCTGACATCCTGGGAGAATGCATCAGGTTACATTACCTCGAAACACGCAGTCGTTGGACTTACACGATCAGCCGCCCTCGAGTATTCGAGAAGGGGGATTCGCATCAACGCCTTATGCCCGGGGGTTACCCGAACTTCCATGTTTTCCGGCCGGGGTGATCCCGACAAGGAGACGCAGGCGGCAAGCTGGCATGCCATGAACAGGATAGGTAAACCCGAAGAGGTTGCAGAATCGGTTGTATGGTTGTGCTCCGATAAGGCATCTTTTGTAACCGGTCACTGTTTTACAGTTGACGGCGGTTATACCACGGGAGGAAGATAGTATGGATATTAAGAAATCAAAGGGGAGAAAATGAAAAACAAGTTAATGTCAAAAATAACCGGTGCCGAGTTGGTTGCCGCACTCGAGGAAATGGGATTTCGCCTTGTGAAAATAGAACACCGCGAAGCATTCCTTACCAAAGGCAGGCAACGTGTTAAGGTCCCACTGGGCGTACTCTCCGGGAATCAGAAGGTCGAAATCCGCAAAAGGCTCCGGCCCATTTTATCGGCTTACCCGGACTCGGCGTTACCGGTAAACGTGATAAGCATCAAGAACTGGGTTAACGAATCAATACATACAGTCAAATCAGGCTGTTGAATGTTTAAGTCGGGTTTATACCCGGAAAGGAGTAATCGTGAGCAACCAGAAGCCGGAAGGCGATAAGATTATCGACGCCCTGGAAAGACTGGGCTTCGAGGTTGCTGAAGAAGAACATGATAAGGTTACCTTAAAGAATTACAAACAAGAGGTAACAGTACCCAAGGGAGAAATCCCTGCCGAGAAGGAAAAGAAAGTAGCACGAAAACTGGAACCCATCTTCGACGCATACTCAAACGTGCCTCTGGCAAGAAAGCTGGAACGGATCAAGGAATGGGTCGAGGAAACGGTTGAAGTCAGTTAAAACAGAAAGGAGAAGAGATGAACGAACAGAAAATAACACCCCCCGAGATAGTAGAAGGCCTAAAGGAGCTGGGATTCGAGGTGGTTGAAAGAACAAGTCTTGAAACAAAACTGGAAAAGGGTGAATACCAGGTAACTATACCTATGAAAAAGATAGACCCCAAACAGGCTGAAGAGATAACACAAGCCC
>WJJO01000037.1 GCA_014729665.1 Caldifarciminota bacterium | reverse complement strand
CGAGGTGAGATAACCGGGTGCGACCTGGGTAGGTTTTATCCTTCCGTCATCGGTGGGACCTGCACTCGAAAAACCGGCCGGTTCGTCTGCTGTCGTACCGTTGCCTGTAGCCCCCACACTTACAACGTTCTTTGCGGTTGCCGGCGGTGAGGGTCCATTACTGCCGAAATTGCCCTGGGAGTAAAGTATCAAGAAACCGGGATTGTCCCAGGCGAACTCATCTGTCTGGCGGCAAGATAGATCGTATATCAGGTAATCGGTGCTCGAGCGCCAGCTGTTCGACATAAGGATTGGTTTTCCGGCATGGTTGCCTTCCTTAGCAACCGCATACATCTGGTAGTAATCCTGAGGGTAAGCCATCTTGGTCTCACCGCCGTTGTCTATAAAGAAAAGCCTGGTCCCCGGTGCAATCCCGTCATAAGCCGATTCACATTGCCAGTATGAATCTTCACCGCAGATTGTGCAAGCAGTGTGAGTACCGTGATAGTCGACAAGATCGCCCATGCGAGCCTCGGGTGAAGACGGATGAACGGCGATGATCTTGCGGTGGTAGGGGTAGTTACCCCAGTCCGTGATCTGTGTCGCGGAATCTGCAAACATCACGTGAGTGGTCGTTATCCCGGCGTCTGCAGAACTTACGATTACGCCCTCGCCCGTAAGTCCACGTTCCCACAGGCTTCTATAATCGAGTTCCATGCTCTGGGAAACCCATTGAGCGCTGTCGTTAAGGTAGCCCGGTTCAAACCAGGGTTCTATCCACCTGACCTGGTTCATCGATACTATGTCATTGAGGACCTCTGGAGCTACCGATATCCTTAAGAGTTTATTTATCCCGTCGTGGGCGGAGATGATTTCTGCACCAAAATCGTTCCTGAGGGATTTGACCATTTCATCCATACTGACATCGTCGAATAACCACACGCTTATGACCTCAGATGTCTTTCGCCCCGAAACCAGACCTGAAGCCTGTTTCCATTCGGGCCGGTATGGAGAAAACCACGAGATATCGGTAAGGTCCATAATCATGTCGAGATTCCCCGAAACCAGGTAGGCGTAGTTGGGCAGATAGCCGTGGACGGTTAATCCCGACTTCTCAAGTATGGCTCGGTCCGATCCCTTCAGGGGGTGGTCGAATTTTACGACCGCCCTGACCGATTCACCGTACATCGTATGTATCGACGGTTTACCGATCCGGGTATCGATGGTATCCTGATTTAGTATCAGAAGATGGGAATCATCGTAAGGCTCAACCGCGGTTCTTGCCGTGTACGGTCCCTTAACCGAAACCTCTCCCGGCAACCCCAGAAGGGTAATTAATAAAAACGCCGTCACTCCGGATACATATCCACCGATTTTGCCCAGGTGTTCAAAAGCTTTATACGTTTGCTGTTATCCTCGGGCAAAATCAGGGGCCTGCCGCGGCAGTCGATTATTACACCAACCAGCCCACCCTTTATCTCAGTCTCCATGCTTTTACCCTGGTCTGCGCCTATATTGAATCCGCGCTCAGGATAAAGCTCTACCTTGGCGGTTTCGTCTGTGCCAAGCGGCAGGGAGGCAATATCACCGAACTTAAGGGAAAGCTCCCTTTTTGAACCTTTCTCAGGTTTGAATACGACCTTCAGGCAATCCGCGCCTAGTTTACCCTCTCCGACCGGTGCGATTGATGTACAGATAGGAATCAGACAATCCTTCTCGAAAACCTCCTGCGCGGCCTCTTCGTTGACCTCGGTCAAGACACCTAAATGAGGCATCATGAAGATGGAATCCACGGCTAAAAGTGTCACGCCTTCGGGTTGAAACGCATCAAGCATAAGCATTGCCGCCTGTACCCTGCGGGGCGAGTGAGACAGAGCTCCACCCGAACCTACTATCATCGCGAGAGACATCATATTGACCAGTGATTCGCCGGATACCGACTGGGAAAAGGCGTCGGCAATAGAACGTTCCTTCTGAACACCCTTCAGACCTACAGCCATGCTGCAGTGCTGCTCCAACGCAAGCCGAAGGGCCTCGCGGGCTACCGCATGTTCCATCTTTAGATCATCCAGGGTTGCTGGGATAGTGGTCGGACGAATCATCTTATTACGTATGCGATTTCGCAGGGTTGCTTCATCGGCATCGAAGGGGATCCAGCGCATTATATTCTCGGTCCCCGCCTCAACCAATACGTTTGATATGGAATAACTCATACCCAGGTTTGCACTCACCGTACGGTTGAAAATACGGGGTGGATTTTCCTCCTCCTCGGTCTTATCCTCGAAAACACTGAATATGTCGGTGGTGGCCCCACCTATATCCACACCGAGAACGTCTATCTTAGACCTTTTACCGATCCTTTCGATAAGAAGTCCCACAGCACCGGGTGTAGGCATGATTGGCACATCGGTCCAATCCATCAGGGTTTTGTATCCCGGGGCATGAGCCATGACGTGCTCCATGAAAAGCTCATGAATCTTGTCCCGCGCAGGCCCGAGATTCTCCCTTTCCAGAACCGGCCTCAAATTTTCGACAACCACCAGCTCGGACGACTCCTTCAAGGTGTCGAGAATTATCTTTCTTGCGTCCTTGTTGCCTGCGTAAATTACGGGAAGGCTGTAGGTCGTACCGAAGCGTGGTTTTGGGTCTGCGGCACGAATCAACTCGGCCAACTCCGCTACGTGAGAGACGGTTCCTCCGTCAATCCCTCCGGAAAGAAGAATCATGTCAGGCCGGAGATGTCGAATTCGTTCTATCTTCTGATGGGGTAACCGGCCGTCGTTGGAGGCGATAACGTCCATGACGATCGCACCTGCACCTAAAGCGGCACGAGCGGCGCTTTCCCCGGTCATGGTAAGGACTACACCGGCCACCATCATCTGAAGACCACCGCCCGCCGAGGAGGTCGAAATGAAGACATCCACACCTTCCTTTGCCGATTTTGTCGGCTTAATTACCCTTTCACCGTCGAGTATCCTTTTCCCGGTCAATTCCTCCACCTCGCGAATCGAATTCAGTACCCCGCGCGTAACGTCTTCAAACGGAGCTTCAACCGTAGTAGGAGCCTCTCCCCTTACAACCAGGCGATACTCATCCCCCTTCTTCTCTATAAGGATTGCCTTGGTTGTGGTTGAACCGCAGTCGGTTGCCAGAATAGTTTCAACCTTCTTTGGTTTGGATTTACTTCCTTCTTTTGCCACGCTTTTCTCTCCTATCTTTCTTCCTTTGCTCTTTTAATCTATTTGCTTCAACAGCCCTTTCGGACTCCAGCTCTTCAATCTTCCTTATAAGCATCTCGAGGTTTGAACGGTCCTCGAAAAAAGCGGTCGCCTCATCGTACCAGTCTCCGGTAGTAAAAGCGGTTACCATCGGGGCAAAGAAAACCATAAGCTGATTGCCCAGAAAACTCAAGGGTTTAATCGTTTCCAAAAAAACTATCGCCAAGGGTGCAACCTTGAATTGTATAACCCTTTCGGCTATCTTGGCACAGAGTTCCGTTTTACGTTCGTCTGTCAGGTCTGTAGCAAACATCGAGTTCCTTAATAGCCCTGACCTCATCCAGCCTTCCTACCGGGGTGGTGTGGGGTGCCTTCCTGAGCATCTCCGGATTGATTCGAGCCTCCTGTACGATACGTTGTACTGCGGTCGCGAAACCGTCGAGGGTTTCGGCTGTCTCCGTTTCCGTGGGTTCGACCATCAATGCCTCGGAGACTATTAGGGGGAAATATACGGTAGGGGAATGGTATCCGTAATCCAGGAGTCTTTTAGCTAAATCGGCGGTTCGCAGATTGTTAAACATCTTCAACTCCTTTCCGGACGCCACAAATTCATGCATGCAATGCCGGGAATGAGGTATCTCAAGATACTTGCCGATAAGTGTCTTTAAGTAGTTGGCATTAAGTATAGCATTTTTGGAAACCTCGTAAAGCCCTGAAGCCCCAAGCAGCCTTATATACGTATAGGCTTTGACCATCACACCGAAATTTCCGTAGTATCCGTGGAGCTTTCCAATGGTTTTGGGCCGATTGTAGATGAGGCTGTACTCGTCTGCGTCCTTGGTGATAACCGGTACGGGCAGGAAATCCGCCAGTTCTTTTGTGACGCCGACCGGTCCTGAACCGGGGCCTCCACCGCCGTGAGGGGTTGAAAATGTTTTATGCAGATTAAAATGCATGAGGTCAAAACCCATATCGGCGGGTTTGACGATGCCCATCAGGGCATTTAGATTGGCTCCATCGAGGTAGGCTAATGCACCGGCACGATGAACCTTTTCGGTAATCTTGCATATATCACGTTCGAACAATCCAAGGGTATTGGGATTTGTAATCATAATCAATGCGATGTCGGTGGATAGCTTCTCTGTCAGATCATCGAGATCGATTAGCCCATCGGCGTTAGAGGCCACCGTTACGGACTCGAATCCGGACAGGGTTACGCTTGCCGGATTTGTTCCGTGAGCTGAATCGGGTATAATAACCTTGGTTCGCTCCTCGCCCCTTTCCTTGAAATAAGCCCTGGTGATGAGGTTGGCGCAGAGCTCACCCTGCGCCCCTGCGGCAGGTTCCAAAGTCACCGCATCGAAGCCTGAAATCTCGGCCAGGAGTCCCTGCAACTCATACATAAGGCGAAGTGCCCCCTGAGTAATCTTTACCGGAGCCAGGGGGTGAAGACCGGAAAATCCGGGAAGGCGGGATGTGTGCTCATTTACCTTGGGATTGTACTTCATTGTGCAGGAACCCAAGGGGTAGAACCCCTTATCAATATGATGGTTCATCGATGCAAGGTGGGTAAAGTGCCTGGCCAGTTCCGGTTCTGCGACCTCGGGAAGCAGGGCCTGGTTTTTCCTTAAATATCTTTCCGGAATATAGTCGGATAGTCCCTTTTTGGGGACGTCAAGTTTGGCAAACTTGAATGCACTGCGTCCAGTTTTGGAAAGATCAAACAACATCTTCATCCCAGATACTATTCATAATAACCGACTTGTCAATCCGAAAGACGTGGAACATTTAATCCCGGGATTGTACATAGACCTTTGGTTTGTAGGTGAAACAAAAAAGAGGGTGCTCTGCACCCTCTTTTTTGTGATTGTCTTAAGCTCACATCTTGATGGCCATACCCGTCATATTGACGGTCGGCAACCACAGCAGACCTGGGATGATTGCCATCGGCGTAACGCTCGCGCGGATGTTGATTACGCCGTTGGCACCCATCTTCTTGGCTTCTTTGGCCAACTGTTCGTACAACAGGTCTTGCGACTGAGGACCTATCATCGGGTAGAGAGGGGGCAGTACACCCAGGCAGCTGAATGCTAACTCTATACGCATGGCACTGACCATACCCAAAGGTTCATAGTCGCCGTCTTTCATGTCTCCTGTCGTCATGAAAACGTCTTGATAGGGGGGTACCTTTGCAACGGCCTCCCAAGCGCATCCTGAGAGTGCTATCATTGCAAGGAGAGGAATAACTACAAGTAGCTTTTTCATCTATCCTCCTTAAGCTTGATAGCCTAGTGTATGCAAAACAGATTGTTTGTCAAGTCCTTAATCCATTTAGATATCCGGTTAGGGAAAACGCAGTATTACCCTTTCAATTCGTATTAAGCCGTCTTTATCTGTGAACCGACGCATCTGTCTTACGAGGGGGAAATAAGTCTAATCGAGATTGAGGTATAAAACGGAAGCCTTGACAAACACCTCAGGCAAGTTACACTCCTTTTAGGATTAACATAGACAAAGGAGGTCTTAAAATGACCCTTGTATTCATGATTTTGGCCTTAGTGCCGTTACCTACGCACGAGCAGCGGATGCTTTTGCATAAGTCACATCACCAGCCCTCAAGCCTGGCAATGCCCGGGGATTACTGGGTCGAAGATCACGATTTCGATGTATTAAACTACGACATCGATCTGACCGTTAATATCCCCGCCGACTCTGTGTGGGCGGTTATGGAAATCGAGATGGAAGCGCTCTCCGCCGAACTTGATGTTATAGGCTTAAACTTTCACTGGAGTTACATTATAGATGAAATTACCGAGGGAGCGAGGTCCCTTGATTGGGACGTTGTTACCGGGGGTGATCTCGAGATAGCTTTGGAAAGACCGGTTAATGTGGGTGAGAAGCTGGAAATTGCAATACACTATCACGGTAGGCCCGGCTGGACCCAGAAACACGGTCTGTACATAGATGATGACGGGAAGTGGGGTGTTAGTTTCACGAACTGCGAACCACAGGGCGCCCGATTGTGGATACCCTGCTGGGACGATCCTTCCGATAAGGCAACCTTTACACAGCGCATCACCGTGCCTGAAGGATACGAGGTGGTGGCCAACGGCACCCTCGAAGAAGAGGACAGGGAAGGTGAATGGTGGAGCTTTACATGGCAGGAGCATTATCCGCAACCTACCTATCTCATTGCATTTGCAGCGAGTCAGGATTTCGTTACCGCCGATTCCTTTGCCGTGGTGGAAGGCTCGCAGGTTCCCATGAGAACTTGGGTTCTTTCTGCAAATGACGTCAGGTATAGATTCGAGTGTACACCCGGGATTGTCGAATACTTCTCGGAGATATTCCCGCCCTACCCATTCGCCGACGAAAAGTACGATCAGGTTCATGCCTACATTAGCGGAGCCATGGAGAATACAACCTGTACATTCTTTGGTGTCGAGACGAACTGGGGCGAGGACTGGAGTTACGTAATAGCCCACGAACTTTCACATCACTGGTGGGGAAACTGGATAACCTGCGCTACATGGGGAGACCTTTGGCTTAATGAGGGGTTTGCCACCTACTGCGAGGTCTTGTGGTGGGAGGAGAAGTACGGTCAGGAGGGACACGACGCTTATGCCGACTGGATAATGCGTCAGTACCTGGAATGGGGTCAGCGTCACCCGGTTTACGATCCGCCCTGGGGAGACCTTTTCGGGGTCACTACATACGAGAAGGGGGGAAGCGTTTTGCACATGCTTCGTCAGGTGCTCGGTGACGAGGTGTTTTTCGACTGCATTAACGAGTATGCATGGCGCAATGCAAACGAAAGCGTGATAACCGACGATCTACAGGATGCAGTTGAGGATGTTTCGGGAATGGATATGGACTGGTTTTTCGACGAGTGGGTATACGGTCCGGGTCATCCGCATTACGAGATCGGCTGGCGTGTGAATCCCCCAACCTATCAATCACAGGCAGCCTGGGAGGTCGAGTTTGCAGTCGCCCAGACCCAGGATCAGAAGGTGCATTACTTCCCTTTCCGGATGCCTTTAGAGATAGGTATATACACCGGGGGTGACGTGGAGATAATTACCTTCACGGACAGTATCGGATACCAGCGATTCGCGGCGGAAGTCGACGCGGAACCCGACAGCTTCAGGCTCGATCCGGGTAACAAGGTTCTTTGCGAGATAACCTATCACGAAGATATCGACGATGTTCCGGTTATCGAAGGGATCGAGGAGGATATTGAAGAATCCGTGATATCACTTACCGCCGATCCTGTGTTCTCCGCCGGGCTTCACGTAAGGTTTACGCAGCCGGATAACTCGGATTTAGAGTTGTCTCTCTACGATGCATCGGGGCGTCTTGTGAAATCATTCTACAAGGGTTCGTCACAAGAGGTCTACAGGATCTATCCACTTGAAGACCTTTCACCCGGCGTCTATTTTCTCAAGGCCGAGTTGGGCTCCGACGCAGTATACTCGGTCAAGACCGTTAAGGTCCGTTAGATGTATGCCGTCTTATTGATTCTTTTGTCAGGTTGGCCTCGAGATCACAGTATAGAGCAGTCTGCCTTAAATCACTCATATGCAGCGGATGCTCAGTTGTTTGAGGATACGGCCCTTGCCTATGACGTAACCAACTACAGGCTCGCATTCGACGTTGAGATCCCGGCAGAAACACTTTCAGCTGAAACCGAAATCTCCATGACCATGCTCGAGGCGGCAGACTCCTTAACCCTCGACTTCTCAGGTTTCACGATAGAAGATGTCGAGGTAGATGATAAGTCACGAGCCTTTTCCAGGCAGGATTCCTTCCTCATCGTAAGTCTTGACGGAATACAACCGGAGGGCACCAACCTCACCTGCAAGGTGTACTACCACGGGAAACCGCAGCCTGCCTCGGGCGGTTTCGGCGGGGGCTTATATATCGATCCCGACCCTGACAGCGTTACCTATGCATGCAACGCACCCTGGGGGGCAAAACACTGGTTCCCCTGCCAGGATAACCCGGCCGACAAGGCAACGATGGAGATGATTGTAACCGTACCCGAAGGGTATGAGGTAATCTCCAACGGAAAGCTCGATTCAGCCGATCGCTCCGGGTCTCACTGGACGTTCCACTGGATCGAGAATCACCCTATAGCGACCTACCTTATAGTTTTTGCTGCATCTGGTAACTATGCACTCACCGAGGATACAGCAATAATAGACGGGCAGCCCCTGCCTTTGTATCATTGGGTACTTGTCCCCGACTCAACCGATGTAACGCCCAGGCTCATGCGTGTTAAGGAGATGGTCGAGTACTTTTCGGAGCTTTTCTATCCATATCCCTTTTTAGATCAAAAATATGCCCATGTTGCCGCTCCGGTGGGGGGGGGCGATGGAGAATCAGACCTGTACCCATATCGATACGCGTCAAAATTGGGGAGATTGGGACGTTATCGTTGCTCACGAGCTTTCACACTCGTGGTGGGGCAATGCGACTACCTGCGGACTTCTAAAACACATGTGGCTGAACGAGGGATTCGCCACCTACTGCGAGGCGTTGTGGATGGAGCATGCGGAAGGCCCTGAAGGTTATGCCTCTTACTACAGAGACTACATCGAAGATGTATACCTATCCCACAACCAATCTCACAACGATCCTGTGTTGGACCCGCCGTGGTCTAGGATATACTCACCTCTTACCTACGAGAAACCTGCATGCGTGCTACACATGCTGCGAAGGCTGGTTGGAGACGAGGATTTCTTCACTATCCTGCGTACGTACGGTGAACGTTACAAGTACACCTCTGCCGTTTCCGAGGAGTTCGAGTCAGTAGTAGACGAAGTCACGGGTGATGAGTACTCCTGGTTTTTCGATCAGTGGCTGCGAGCACCCGGCCACCCCGAGTACGAGTGGGGCTGGAGTACCGGAGTCGGGATAGACTCTATACCTGTTGAAATCCATGTGATGCAGACACAGCAGTGGCCGCCTGATGTCCCCGTATTCCGTATGCCTGTGGAGTTCGGTCTGATAGAGGGAGCTGATACCTTCTTCGTGACCTTTACTGACAGCCTTGAAGATCAATCCTTCGAGCTGATGCGTCCAGGTGTTACGGTAGATGTAGTCTTCGATCCGCATAATAACCTGTTGTACGAGGTGGAGCAGGTTGGCATCACAGAAGAACCTACAATCGCTGCACCGACCTTCGAATGTCCCACAATCTGCAGGTCCTCGATTGACTACTCTCTGCACTCCAACCCTCACTCCGATATCGACATAGTCCTCTACGACGTGTCAGGCCGTGCTGTTCGTCATTGGAATAACCTCGAACCTCAAGGTCAACTGGATTTAGACGACTTATCATCAGGTGTCTACTACCTCAAAGTCCTGGAACCGACCCTAGGAGTCCATCGCATTGTCGTAGTTCATTAGGGTTGACATGGGGCTGATATACCCTCATAATATTTGAGTAGAGGGAAGATACCCTCACAAACATACAGAAAAGGAGGATGTAATGCTTCAAACAGGTATTCTCGCTTTAACGCTCTTTAATGGTGTGCTCGTTGAGCCCTTCAGGCTTGCCGATTCAGAACCGGGGCATCATCAGGTTTTACTAAGAGTGGCAATGGCCCCGGACGGTCACTTTGCCGTGGCCTGGGTGGATAGCCTTGAAGCCGGAGTATTCGATACCCTTGAAACCTACATCCGGTTCTTTGATTCTGAAGGCACACCATTGACCGATGCTTACTGTGTTGGAAAAACGGCAGACAGCGTTTACTGGGTATCGGAGCCTTGCCTGGAGATGGACTCGGCCGGTAACACTCTGTTGGTTTGGGCTGACAATCAAGCCTTGAGCTCTTTTCTATTGTCTAATATCAGATACCAGCGGTTCGATCCTGACGGAAACCCCATAATTCCGGCAACCACCTTGCGTACCGATGTGTACCTCTCTGTAAGTGGAATGAAAACGACCCTAGGCGCTTCTTTATCCAACAGCGGTGAATTTGCCGTTGCCACGAGAGAGAAAGTTGAAGATACTTCATGTCCATCTGACGGTCCCTGGATCAGATTACAGCGTTTTGATCTCGAAGGGGCACCAAAATGTAATTTGTTCGAAGCCCATGAGGACGTTGACGATTCCTTTACCCAGGCTATAACACCACAGGTAGCCTTGAACGATGCCGGGGACATGGTTGTTACATTCCGTTGTTTCGACCGCCCAGTTTTTCAGGTATTTGATTCCACCAATACACCCATAGTTCCCTGGGAACCTTTTGGAAATCTTTTATATGACGGAGATACGTCATCTTACTCAACACGGGCAAAACCGTTCTGGCTGGATGAGGATCGGTTTGTAGTTGTCTGGGCAGATATCTGGGTCCGCGGATTCGACGATATCGAGCGTTTCGCGCGGGTTTTTTCTGACAAGGGTCTTACCCGTCATCCGGTAAGCGGCATAATGGGTGAAGATTCCAAGTTCTGGAGCACTCAGAACGAAAGGGGTGTCTTCTGTACTGCCCTATCAGGTGAACGTTTCGTTCATACTCACACCAGATGTCACGATAACGGAGATTATAAAAAAAGCTGGTCCCATCAATGGGGGTTTATTGGAGAAATTGAAGATAACGTACCTGTAAGGAAAACCGGTCTCTTCCAGTACTCCCATGACTGGGGTGCAGATACGATTATTGATTGGGTCTGGGAGGATAAGGTGCATACACAGCCTCCTGCAGTGGCGTGCATTGACGAGAGAATTGTCTGGGTTTATTCCCGATTCGACACCGATTCCTTGTTCAAGGCTTGGATTACTATTACTGACTGGGATATGGGTGAAGGAGTGGTAGAAAGCCCTGAAGTCAATACTCCGATCCTCGAATGTCCCGCAATCTGCAGGAATACCCTTAACTACACGATAAACTCAGACCCTCACTCCGAAATCGACTTGGTTCTCTACGACATATCGGGACGTGCTGTCAGTCGTTGGAATAACCTTGAACCTCGAGGTCAACTGGATTTGGACGACTTATCATCAGGTGTCTACTACCTGAAGGTTCTAGAACCTACCTTGAGAGTCCAACGTGTCGTAGTAATCAAGTAAGGGGCTGTTGACCAGATATTCAAGATCGAATTAGTTGTGCGGTTCTTTAGCTTAGCTGCGGGTCTAAAGACCCGCACTACATGTTTATCCAAGACGGAAGCTAAAGGCTGAAATAGTCTTCAGTAAATCCCGGGTTCAGCTTCAGGTTCTTGTATACTACTCTGTCAACCTTGGTATCCTCCGAGTCGTACTTCACTATTTTTCGGGGAAAACCGGTATTTGGATCAAGCCACCATCGCTCGCGTGCTACCCCGTTGTTTGCGGAAGGTGAAGACGCCTTGAACTCTATTACCTTGCAGGATACGTCATCAACCGTTCCCTTGCCAAGATATGAAAGACTGCCGTTTGCCTGGTACCAGTCCGCGCGTTTAAGCATGTAGCCGAAGCTTCCCTCGTATATCCTGTCGCCGCGCAAGCCTTTTGCCAGGTTGTTATCCGGTGAGAGCGATATGACGGGCAGTCCGGGCTGTTTTGCTCTTATCTTTTCTTTACCAGGATCGTAGACTGCGGTACTTCCTTTGTTCTTTCCTTCGAGGATGTCGGTTCTTACCCATCCCGGGGACTTGTATGAAAACCTGACCGTCCTGTCCTCGGTCTTCGAACCTTTTACCTGGTGGGTAATCATCGTTACCTGATAAGTCGACACCGACTTCCAGGCAGTGCGCATCTTATTAAGGGCGTCTTCCGCCTCGCCGCCGCGGATTATTGTGATGCCTAGTATAACCGCGGCTAGTATGAGCTTGCCAGCTAACTTTTTCATTACCTTCTCCTTTTAGCTTTCCTTTTATTGACCTTTACTTCTGCCTCATTTCTCTTTCTGCGACTCTCTCTCGGTTTCTCAAACAAGTGATAGAGTACCGGGATAAAAATCAATGTCAAGAAGGTCGCCGCGATAAGGCCGCCCAGGACGGGTCGTGCAATCGGCGTCGTCAGCTCGGTTCCCTCGCCGATGCCTATGGCCATGGGCAAAAGTCCGAACACGGTGGTAAAGGCAGTCATAAGGATGGGCCGCATCCTGACCTTACCCGCCTTCCTCAGTGCTTCCTCCAGCCCCATGCCTTCTTCCCGTCTCAGCTTATTTGTATAATCGATGAATACTATCCCGTTGTTGACCACCACTCCAACAAGAACGATGAACCCCAGCAGGCTGAAGGTATTGACGCTGGTTCCGGTCATGACCAACATGGCAATTCCACCTATCAATGCCAGTGGAAGGGTAAACATGATGATGAACGGGAAGCGGAATGAACCGAACTGAGCCATCATTATCAAGTATACGAGTATCGCAGCCATCAGGATGACCCACCAGAGGTCTGAGAAGGACTCGCTCATCTCGGTGAAGCCGCCGGTGAGGCTTACTTTCAAACCGGGTGGGAAACCGGGTTCCAGGCGTTTGATTAGGGCACGAACGTCATCCGATGCCGAGCCCAGGTCGCGGTCCTTGAGACTGGCTCCCACCGAGCGGATGCGTCGGGTTCCCTTGTGATGAATTGCCGAGGGTACCGAGGCTCGCTTGATGGTAACCATGTTGGACAGGGGAACCATACCGGCAGGTGTTGATATCTCCAGCGCTTCGATGCGGTCCATGGACGAGCGGTCTTGCGAGGCCAACCTCACCCTCACGTCGTACTCATCTCCCTCCACGCTGTAGGAGGTGGCTACAGCTCCGGTCAGCTCGGTCCTGAGAATCCTGCCCAACTCGTAGGGGGTGATTCCGAATCTGGATGCCAGGTCTCTTCGGATATTAAACGAGTAGCTCGGTCTGCGGTCCTGGGCTGAGGTGCGGACGTCTACTAATCCTGGAATCATCCTCAAGGAATCGGCCAGCAGCAATCCTATACTGTCCGCGGCCTCCAGGTCGTAGCCTTCAATCTCTACAACTATGGGCGTTGTTCCCCCCAGGGCTAAATCCTCGGCTCCGAAAGCGATTGAGCCCAGGGTCTGCGCAGCAGGGGTTATCTCCAGACCTGGTATATTCTTGGCCTTCTCGCGAATCCATTCCTCCACGTCCTTGGAGCTTCGTTTTCTCTTGGTCTTTTTGACCAGGTAAACGGTCATCTGTGCGTTTTTGCCCGATACACCCCTTACGCTGGATATAAAACCTTCGCCGCCGCCAATGGCGGTCTGCACCAGGTCCAGTTCGGGTATACTGTCCACGACCAGCATCTCGAGTTCATCAACCCGTGCTTTCATCTCATCGAGCGAGGTTCCGGCGGGTGCGGTAATATCAACCATAATCTCTCCCATGTCCATGTCGGGGAAGAAGTCCTTCTGGTGGTAAAACATAGCCATCAATGACAAGGCGAAAAGTGATACACCCAAAAACACCGCGTACACCCTGTGACGCAGCGACCAGTTAAGGAACTTCTCGTATACCCGTTCAAGCCAGGCGTAGCCGGCATCGAACCACACCGCAAGTCTTGTTTTCTTCTGCTCCTCCTTCATGAACCGGGACGCGGCCATGGGTATAAACGTCAACGCAACCAGAAGTGAGGCCGCCAGTGTCAGTATCATAACCCACGAAAACTCCTGGAAAAGCAGTGAAACGAAACCTTTCAGGAACAGCAGGGGGACGAACACCGCTACGGTAGTCAAGGTCGAGGCGAAGATGGCTCCTCCTACCTCCCGGGTACCTTTGACCGCCGCTTCCCCGGGCGAGTACCCCATGGTGTTGTAGCGGTGGATGGACTCGAAGACTACAATTGAAGCGTCGACCACCATTCCTATTGCCACGGTGAATCCTGCAAGGGAGAGGATATCTATCTTGTATCCGGCAAGCTCGACCCCGACAAGTGCTATGAATACAGATAAAGGTATCGCGGCGCCCACGAAGGCTGTCCTGCGAAGACGTCCCAGAAACAAAAACAGAACCAACGCCGCCAGTACCGCACCGGCGAGTAGGTTCCAGAAGGTGCTGGAAAGGGAGGATTTAACGAAACGGGCCGAATCATAAAGTATGGTGACCGCCATCCCTTCAGGCAGGTTTTTCCTGATATCGTCAATTTCCCCTCGAAGCGCATTTGAAATCCGGACCGTGTTGGCACCCGAGGTTTTATGAATCATGATCGACACCCCGGGCACCCCGTTTACCGAGAAAGCCGAGTTTTCATCCGTCTTAGACCAGCTGACTCGCGCAACGTCGGCAAGGTAAACGGGTATATCACCCTTGGAGCCGACAATGGTTTGCTCGAGTTCTGCAAGATCATCGTACTCGGCAACCAGCCTGAGTTCCATCTCCCTGCCCTGCTCTTCGATGCTGCCCAGGGGGTAGTTAATATTATGGGCTGCGAGCACGCCTTCTATATGTGCCGGGTGAATACCGTAGGTCGTCAGCTTGCGACGATCAATAGAGACGGATATTTCCCTTTCCTCACCGCCGATGACGTCGGCTGCCGCTATGTTGTTTATCCTCCGAAGCCGCTTGCCTATATCTCGAGCAACTTCACGGTTGGCGATGGCATCGGCTCCGCCCGAGACACCTATCATCATCTGGGGAAGGAAGGAAGCGTCGAGTTGGATGATGGTGGGATCGCCAACCTCATCCGGAGCCCATGACATGGCGATATCAAGCTTATCCCGAACGTCGGTGGTCAGCATATCGGGGTCCACACCCCAATCGAAGGTCAGATGGATAAACGCCAGGTTATCTGCTGCATCTGATTCAATCTCCTCGATACCGGATATTGTTCCGAGCCAGCGTTCGGCCTCGTCCACTACGTTCTTCTCGACTTCCTGCGGCCCGGCCCCGGGATAAGGAATCATGATAATCATTGAGGGCAGACTGAACTGGGGAAGAAGGTCCACAGGCAGGCGGGAAAGGGAGATGCCGCCGAATACCAGTATCGCTACCAGTACGGCGAAAACCAGATAAGGCCGTTTTACCGAGAATGCCGAAAGATTCATCTTCTTTCTACCTTACCGCTACACGCACTTGCTGTCCCTGCACAAGATTCTTCCCCCCGAAGGTTACAATCCATTCACCTGCTTCGATTCCTTCAAGTATCTGGGTCCTTTCAATGCCGGCAAGTCCGAGGGTTAGATCCCTGTACTCAACTACCGAGTCAGCTGAAACGACGATGACCTTTGAGTCCGAAAGAGCCGAGTTCGGGATCGCGATGACAGAAGGCTTCTCATCAAGGATTAGTCTTACCGTAACCGACAGTCCCGATACCAGATGGGGTGAGGTTCCCAGGGGTGTTAGCGTAACCCCGAAGGTTCTTGTCATCGGATCTACCACGGGACTGCGGGACTTTATCTTTGCAGTAACCGTGTCGGAGTTTAAAATAAGGTATGCCCTGTCAGTAGTCTGTACGTCGTTGTAGTACTCCCCTGCAACAGCGAGTTCGACCTCAATCTTTGCAGGATCAATGATAGCGGCAACCGGAGTTCCTTGCTGGACAGGCTCCCCTTCGCGAACCATAACTTCTGCGACAACTCCTGCTATCTGCGCTTTCACGGGCTGGGGTCTGTACTCAAGGCCTACCTCCTCGGGCTGAAGCGTTAAGAGAACCTGGTTCTTGTAGACACGCTGCCCCTCGGTAACATTTATCGACGTAACCTTCCCGTAGGCACGTGATAGGGCTG
>WJJO01000401.1 GCA_014729665.1 Caldifarciminota bacterium | reverse complement strand
TTAGGGGCCTTAGGGGTTTCCATTATCGCGGGGAGGTGCTTGAGCATGGGGTGATTGATAATCCGTTCGAATGCATCAACCCCTATCTTCCCTTTACCGATATGCCAGTGGCGGTCTACCTTGCTTCCCGCAGGCGTTTTCGAGTCGTTGAGATGAAGAAGATGGAGTTTTTCAAGTCCGATGAGACGATCGAACTCATCCAGGGTTGATTGGAGCCCTTGCTTAGTATCGATTGGATAGCCGTTCTGGAAGGCGTGGGCGGTATCCAGGCAAATACCGAGGGGGTAGGTTTGTCTTGTGAGACTGAATATTTCAGCTATCTCGACGAACTCCGAACCTAACTGGGTGCCGCTGCCCGCCGTATTTTCAATGAGTATCTTAACCTTGTTGCCTGGACTTTTAGCTATCACATAGTCCAGTGATGAGGCGACGGTCCTGAGTCCTTCCTTAGCGGTGGCTTCCCTGTACGCCCCGGGATGAAGCACCAGATATGCCGCACCCAGCTTACTTGATCGATTCAATTCCTTAATTAAGGCTTGACGCGAACGCTCGAGGAGTTTTCTGTCCGGCGATGCTATATTAGGAAGATAAAACAGATGAATTACGAGGGGGGAGATTTCATATTCGTCAAGCTTTTTCTTAAAGGAATCCGTTTTGGTTTCATCGATTGGTGGGCGGTACCAGCTTTTATTTGAGGCTGTAAATATCTGAATAGTTTCACAACCCAAACATTTAGCTGTTTCAACAGCCCGGTTTAACCCCCCTGAAATGCTTATGTGGAAGCCGAATCTCAATCCGCGGCTCCGCCTGTAATATTTTCCCTGCCACGTAATGCTTTACTTATCGTAACCTCATCTGCTAATCCAAGATCGGAACCTATTGGGATCCCCCTCGCGATTCGTGTAACCCGGATACCTGTTCGAGCAAGCTCCTTCGCGATATAGGTTGCGGTTGCTTCTCCTTCTGTTGTTGCAGAGGTTGCAAGTATGATTTCTTTTACCTCCTCCATTTCCAAACGCTCAAGCAACTCCGATATCCGAAGCTGAGCAGGCGATACGTCCTCCAAAGGCGATAGTACACCTCCGAGAACGTGGTACAGTCCGCTGTATACACCCGAGCGTTCGATAACGGGTATATCAAAGGCCTCTTCGACGACACATATCTGGTTTTGAATCCGTGAGGGATTGGAACAGATACTGCACAACCCTTCTTCAGTAAGGTTCCCGCAGCGTGTACAGAAGCCGATATTTTGTCGGGCTTCAAGGATTGACTGGGTTAGCTTACGGGTATCCTCGATGGACATCCTTAGGATGTATCGTGAGATCCTTTCGGCGCTTCTAACCCCGATACCGGGTAAGTTGGTTAGTTGTTCGATCAAACGAGTTAAGCTTCGGGACATATCGGATTAAAAAAGTCCGGGGAGAGGGATACCTACAATTTTTTTTGCCTGGGTACGGGCTTCCTCCTGAGCCTTGCGTCGAGCTTCGTTAACCGCAGCCATTACAAGATCTTGAAGCATTGTTTTGTCTGAAGGATCGATTACCTCTTCTTCAATCCTGAGCTCGTGGACTGTACCGTTGCCGTCTGATACGGCGGTAACCATTCCCCCTCCCGAGGAGGCTTCCACCCTGGTTTGAGCCATTACTTCGGCAAGCTTGTTTTGAATCTCCTGGGCCTTTTTAATTAAATCCGCCTGTTTCATCTAACTATCTCCCCTTTGAAGATATCTAAAACGTCGTCTACTGCACCGCTGTGGTTGGATTTTATGGGTTTGACACCCTTCCGCCCTTCTATTGCCTTAAACATTAGACGTATCTTTTTCCTCGCTATGCGGGAAAGTTTCATTTCCAAATCATCGATATTGTCCTCAAGCAGGCCTATCTGATGCGCCAATTCCGGCTGAATACCAATCTCAAGATTACTTCCATCCTCTTTTAACAGGATAGAATCCTTAAGCGTGAAACTGACAAACGATTCCTCCGATGAAATTTCTGCAAGGAACTTCCTCCATAACTCGGCGGCTTTGGTTCCTGCAACTGGTGGGTTTTGGTTTTCGGTAGATGTTGATTGTTCTGAAGGTGAGCTGGTATCGGTTTCCGGAGAAGGCGTTTTGGATGCTGGGTTGTTATTTCCTTGATTTAAGGCGCTATTTTTTTTTGTCTGTGATTTCGAAGGTGTGGAGGGTTGAGTTGCGTTGGTACCTGTGGATGCTTCGGCGGGATTGTTATTATCCGGATTTCCTGATTGATGAATAAGTGAGAGGGCAAGTGTTTCCATGAAGATAATCTTCTGCAAGCTTCGCTTGAAGGCTTCTTCGGCGGAAAGGAATTTCCCGAGTATCTTTGCAAGTTCTTTTGCATGATAGTTACCTGCTTCTTCGAGAACCGAATCCGGGAATGATTTGTTAACGGCTTCCATTCCTAACCTTGAGAAGAGTAATGCCCTT
>WJJO01000400.1 GCA_014729665.1 Caldifarciminota bacterium | reverse complement strand
GGTGTCTACTTCGTGCGCATGCAAACCGAAACCTGGCGCGATGCGCAGAAGGTCATATTGATTCGGTAATCGTTGGTGAAAAGGAGATGAAGTGAAACGTTTTACCTTAATTCTTACCGCGGCATTGATGGTGATTCCCGCGGCAACCTACGGCTGGACAAAAACCTACGGCGGCGAGAACTGGGAGCAGGGCAACTACGTTCAACCGACCTCGGATGGCGGCTACGTCGTCGTGGGTACCGCCTCCGATTCACCCGGTTACTACTCCTACGGTGAGTTGTGGCTTCTTAAGACGGACGAAAAGGATGATACCCTTTGGACGCGCAGATACCGCAAGGACAGCGTATCTGTAGGGGAGGCTGTCTTTGAGACCGCCGATGCCGGCTACATGGTTTTCGGCAACTCCACGGCATCCGGAATACCGGATGAGGGCTGGCTGTTGAAGACCGATTCTGAAGGCGATACCCTTTGGACACGCGGTTACGACTTTTCGGTGGGTTCAGTCCAGCCGACGTCCGACGGCGGCTATATAATAGGCGGAGGTTTCTTTGTTTGGACCGGCGGCCTATTTAGGGCCAGTGGCCTGACCAGACTCGATTCCCAGGGCAATGTCTTGTGGAGAAAGGGCTGTGATTACTACGATGCAACCGTAACCTACGCGGAAGAGACGGTTGACGGCGGTTTCATCCTGACAGGTAGCAGCTTCAAAGAATTCGAACGTTTTTGGCTGGCCAGGACGGACAGCGCGGGAGATACCCTTTGGACGAAGCTGAAAGGTCTTTTTACCGATTTGGGGTACTGCGTCAGGCAAACCTCGGACGGCGGTTATATTGCGTGCGGGTTTCTAGACATTGATCTGGGTGCAGAATTCTACGTGGTGAGGACGGATTCTGCAGGTGAGGTTATATGGGGATATTGTCCGGGTATTGGGGGTGTCGCTTACAGCGTTTGTGAAGTAGAAGAAAGAGAATTCGTCGTTGCCGGAACGTATGCATTAACGGGCGGTGATGGGTATCTCGTGAAATTTGACGATGCAGGCGATACGGTCTGGACGCGTACTTATGGCTCTACTGACGATGAATTCATGTGGATAGACAAGACCGCCGACGGTGGCCTTATCCTCACCGGGCATTCGGCTGCTGACCTGTGGATAGTCAAGACAGATTCGGAAGGAAAATCCTGGTCACGTAAGGTTATTCCGTTAATGGTTTTGGAACCCGAACACTACTATATTAGCGAAAGCATGTTTCCCGCGGCCAGGTTTATCAACCAAGGCTATGAGGAGGCAACCGATTTCTACTGCCACTGTGAGATAGAAGGTCCCATTTATCCTGACACCTCAGTTTTTTATCACGACAGCGTACTCGTAAGCTCCCCGCTTGCACCCGGGGATTCTATAGATATCGAGTTTTCGGAGTGGGTATGTCCGGAAGAACAAGCAGAAAGCTTCTTTGGAAAAGCTACATTCTACACCACTAAAGAAGGCGACGAAGGTTATGGTTCATGGCCGTTGCGTAAATCTTTTATAGCCAAGCCTGACGGGATATGTGAAGGTGATATTGTCGGAAGACGCCCTTTATTTGAGGTTTCAAAGCCCGTGGGTTCCCGGATAACCGTTAGCTATACCAACCAACCCCAGGGGTTTCACGCATCCGTGTTCGACGCCTCGGGCCGCAAGGTTGATGAGATTAATTCAGTCAAACCATCGGATACCATCTTATGGGGTATGAATCAATCCCCGGGCGTATACTTCATCGTACCTTACCAAGAAAGCCCTATTAAGACACAAAAGGTTGTCATTATCAGATAGCTGTTAGTCGCGTAACAGGTTCTCTATGGAAGCCAGCCCATCTTCCGATACCAAGCAACCGTTTCATGAAAGGCCTTGTGCGGAGGGACCTTAGGACGCCAGCCGAAATCATTCATGAATCTTTCAGGCGAAACCAGACGTGAGCCCGCCCGCATATCCCTCACCGCGTCAGGTGTGAACTCCGGATGCGATTTAACCACCCTGCTCGCGAACCAGGCCGCGACAGCAATCGCCCATAAGGGTATGCGTATGCGCATGCTCTTGCGTCCCATCCCGGCAAGGATTAAATCGCACATGGTTTCGACAGAGTAAGGTATCCCGTCCGAAACGTAGTAGTATGAACCTGACTCGAATGTACCCCTCTTTGCTGATACCACGGCGACCCCGGCCCTTGCAGCATCGTGAAGAAAAAGAAGCGGGGTGTATATGGACCGGTAACCCGAGATTGGATGGACAGGAGCCGAAAGCATCTTGAATACGGGCAGGAGATGGGTGTCCCGGGGTCCGTACATCAAAGCGTATCTCAGGCTTACGATCTCCATCTTCTCACGCAGACCTTTGAGGAATCCCTCGGCATCCAGTTTGCTCTGCCCGTAAGGTTCGTGCGGATTGTCTCTATCCTGTTCGGTGCGGATGAACATCCCGTAATTTGGCCCTGCAGCAGATCGCGAGGAGATGTATATAAAACGGGATACACCGGCATTGACTGCGGCCCGAGCCACCGTCTTTGTTCCTTCGAGATTAACCTTCCTGCATAGTTCCGGTGCAGATCCGTGGTTAACTCCCGCGTTATGGATGAGCGTCTTGATGCCCCTAAATGTCCTTGCTAAAGCCTTCTCGTCATCCAGAGTTCCGACGTGTACCTTGAGCCACGGGTTATCTATCCACTGCCTGGAACTGGCCTTTCGGATAAGACCGTGGACCTCGTATCCTGCTTCGTGCAGTGCGTCGCAGAAGTGTGAGCCGAGTATACCGGATGCGCCTGTGACAAGAACCTTTTTCATATCGATTAAGTATACGTATGCTAGGTCATCATTTCAAGTACGGATAAGTAATCATTCAAGGGGGTTACTTCACAGGTTACTGAGATCAAATATGTTCGTTTGGGGTGTATTACATTAACCGCTTGTACCGGTACCAGCGCACGGTCAGGGCAAGCCCGTCGAAGATATTGACCTTCGGCTCCCAGCCCAGTTCCTCCACAGCCTTCTCGGAAGATGAAAGCCAGTACCTTTCCTTGAACTCCTTGATCCGCTCAGGATTGAAAACCCCCTTCTCCTGTTTGACGTTGCGGTTCCACCATGCCGCTACATCGACCATCCAGAAGGGCACACGCACCTTTCTTCCCGGTCTTTCCAGGACTTCACTAATCAGCTCGTATAGATAATCGAGTGTGTAGTCCACACCGTCGTTTACGTAGTATACCGATCCAGAGGAAACCTTTGCCGAGAGTGCCCTGAGAACGCTTGCCGCTGCATCGGCGGCATAGACCATATTGGTGTATAGAGGTTTGTAACCCATCACCGGCTGCCATCCCCTTGCAACCATCTGGAAGATACGCAGGGATTCTGTATCACGCGGCCCGTAGACGGGCGAGAATCTCAGGATGACGGAGTGGAGTTTTCGGGAAAGAGCGATGAGTATTTCCTCTGCCTTCTTCTTGCTTTCACCGTATGCGGATACAGGACAGTCCTCGTCCTCCTCGGTTTTGGCGCGCCTGCCTGAAGACGGCCCCCCCGCTGCCTGGCTGGAAGTGAATACGAAGCGTTTTACCCTGGACTTGATGCATTCATCTGCGAACATTCGGGTTAAATCAACGTTGACGCGAATGAACTCATCCCTTGTGGATGCCTTTGTTGTACCGGCTACATGAACTACCGCATCGACTTTCTTTAATAACCTTTCAAGTTCGGGACATTTCACCAGTCCGAAATCGTGTATCTTCAGCCAGTCGTGCTTAAGGTATTTACGCGAGCTTTTTGCACGGACGAGTGCGTACACTTCGTATCCTGATTCGTGTAAAGCCTCGCATATATGCGAACCAAGAAAGCCCGACGCCCCTGTTACTAATACTCGTTTTCTAAGCATAGTATGACCTAATTTCTAAACATCCTGCGGGGTCCCCAGACGAACGCATAGCGGTCGCTTGGGGTTAAAGCACCTGTTACGAGGACTCGTTTAATCCTCACAACCACCCTTGATCCCTATACCACTGAACTGTCTCCCGGAATCCGTCCCATGCCATCACTTCCGGCTTCCAGTCAAGTTCACGAATCGCCTTTTCGGGCGATATCAAGCGGAAGCGATTTCTGAAGTCTCTGATGTTTTTTGCCGTAAATGCAACGTCTGTCTTCTTAGACCCGAACACAAGTCCCATGAAGAATGCGGCAAGGCCTATGGGGATGCGGATGAAGCGGAGCTTTATACCTATTGCTGAGGCTATCATATCGTAAAGCGTCTCGAAGGTGTAGGGCATACCGTCTGAGATGTAGTAGGTCGAACCTGAGGGAACGTTTGCCGAAAGTGCCGATACTGCGGCCCTTGCACCGTCCTTCACGTATACCGAAGGCATGTATATAGGGTACTTACCGAGTATAGGAGTTACAGGGGAAGCAACAAGCTTGAAAAGACGGACAAGGTGCTTATCCCTTGGACCGTATATGACCACGTATCTCAGATTGACGACCTTCATCTTCTTATGGTATCTGGATAATACTTCCTCTGCACGCTTCTTGGTCATACCGTAGGGTGATACGGGATTGTCCTCTCCCGGTTCTTTCTTCGGATAGATACTGCTTCCCGGTTCTGTAGCCGCGTTGCTCGAGATGAAGACGAACTTGCGAATCCCTGCCTTTACCGCCTGCTCGGCCATAAGTTTCGTGCAGGTTACGTTGACGTATTCGAGCACCTCGTCCGCGGCGCCATGAAGGGCTGCGGCTGCGTGAATCACTGCGTATTTGCCCTTGAGTATCTCGGAGAGCCCCTTAACATCATCCAGCTCTGCAGTGTGTATGTTTATCCAATCGTGGCGAAGCCAATCGCGGGAACTTGTCTTGCGAACCAGCGCGTGCGCCTCGTATCCGGCCTCATGCAGAGCGTCGCAGATGTGGGAACCAAGGAACCCTGAAGCTCCGGTAACTAAAACTTTGTCACGATTCATATTTTCAACCACAACATAAACTTCTTTCGGGGTCCCCGGGCGGTTGCCAAGCAACCGTTTGGGGTATAATTACGTAAGCCAGCCATGTTTGTGATACCATTTGACCACCTCCGACATACCCTTTACTATATCTATTTCAGGTTCCCAGCCCAGTTCCCTTCGCGCCTTTGCAGGTGTTGCGAACCAGTAAAGCCCCTTGAACTGACGCACCTGATCCGGAGATACATCTCGAATCTTAAGTATGTCGTGGTTAAACCAGGCTATTAACGTTACGAGCCTCATCGGAATCCTTATCCGCCTGCCCCTCTCTTTCTTGCCCAAAGAATCCTCAATGAATCCGTAAATCGAATCCATGGTGTACTGAACACCGTCGGTTATCTGGTAGACCGAACCGGGCTGTATCTTTGCAACGAGTGCACACACTGCTGCACGGGCTGCATCCATGACGTGTACGATTGACGTATAGATAGTCCGCTTGCCTGTCAGCGGAATGAACCTGCCCCTTGCTCGCTTGAAGAAGCTGAATATATTCCTGTCCCTTGGCCCGTATATCATCGAGTATCTCAGGATAACCGTAGAGAGTCTACCGGACATCGAGGAAAGCATCTGCTCCGCCTCTTTCTTGCTTCGTCCGTAATCCGACACCGGGTTGTCGGGATCGTCTTCGGTTCTCGCCTCAGGACCCTGACCCGGTCCTCCTGCCGCAAGAGAGGAGGTAAAGACGAATCTTTTGATCCCGGCCTTTACAGACTCCTCTGCGAGTCTCCGGGTTATCCCGAGATTGGTTTCTCTGGCATCCGCTTCGTTCCTCGAGGTGGTCGCCATTACCCCTGCACAGTGTATGACGTAATCGACCTTGGTAAGGATTTCAGCAATTGCCTGAAGGTTTTCATAACCTGATTTGTGTACATATAGCCAGTCTTGATTAAGCCACTGCAGTGAGCTTGACGGCCTAACGAGTGCGTGCACCTCGTAACCCGCTTCATTACAGGCTTCGCATACATGAGAACCCAGAAACCCGGAAGCACCGGTAACTAATACTTTATCTCGATTCATATTTTCAACCATAACATAAACGTTCTTATGGTGTCCCCGAACGATCGCTTCGCGTTCGTTCGGGGTACAAATCTCTCTTTCATCTCTATCTAGTATACCTTACATGTCCCGTATTTCAAGTTTGTCAACGTCTATTGACCAAGTATCTATCGGGAAGCGCATGCATATCAAGATTGATGAATCCTGTCATCATTTAAAGCCAGCCACATTTTCGATACCAGGCAACCGTCTGCCGAAATCCTTCCCCAGGCATTACCACAGGTTCCCAGCCGAGTTCTTCACGAG
>WJJO01000399.1 GCA_014729665.1 Caldifarciminota bacterium | reverse complement strand
TCCTTAACCTTATCACTGTATGCCATCTACTCCCCCTTGAAGCGCTTAACGAGCTCCACTATCTTATTCACCGTGTCGAAGGCTTCGGGTGTGGCGTCTTCGTCCGGTATCTTTATCTCATAGCGCTTCTCTAGAAAAACCTTCAAAGACACCATGGAGAAGGAATCCACGATACCACCGGAAATAAGGGGTGTGTCTGCCTTCAGCTCATCGGCCTCGTCTTCGTCCTCGACGTACTCTTCCTTTACGTACTCAAGAACCACTTCGCGCAGTTTTGCATCATCCATTTCAACTCCTTTAATTTGAATTTTCACTATAGATGTTTGTCCTTAGTCTATTGAAATATTTAAAATATGCAAGTCTTGAGGTGGAGTTTTTATTGTAAACTCCTAAATCCTCGATTCATCGAGGGTCGTTTACTGGAAAAGTTGGGAGGATGCAAGTGGAATGGAGTATCTATCCGCAGATGACGCAGATTTAGAGATCGTTCTCGCCAAGGCGTCACAGATGGGCAGAATTCCCCTTCCCCCGACGACATACTGTCGTCGACCCCTTCCACCAGGGAAGGGGAAGTATTGTTAGTTGAAATTATCCCCCTCCCTACGTGGAGGGGGACTAAGGGGGAGGGGGTTGACAGTCGTTAACCTCATAATTATACTAAAACATAACGTAAACCGACCCTGAGGGGCGTGAGTGTCCCCGGGGTCCCCGCAATATCACTAAGTGAGATTGTGGGTATGAAAACGGGAGGAAATCATGAAGAAAGCAATCCTTATCATATTATCCCTTACAATAATCCTTACCGCTGGCTGGTGGAGAACGTATGGGGAAGAAGGAAAGGACAGAGGATATTGTGTCCAGCAAACAACAGATGGCGGTTACATTGTTTCAGGCATGTTTACTATTCAAGAGGGGAGCACTATCTACGATCAAGATGTCTGGCTAATCAAGACTGATGACAAAGGAAACATAGAGTGGAATCGCCAATATGATAGAATCCACCATGATGTCGGCTGGTGTGTGCAACAAACATCGGATGGCGGTTATATAGTCGCCTGCACATCAGGTTGGCAGGAGGTGTGGTTACTGAAAGTAAACCCCAGTGGTGACTCAATGTGGAGTAAGTATTATGGTATAGGGGAATTCCGATGTGTAAGACAAACTAATGACGATGGTTATATTATATTAGGGACAAAAGGATCAGATTCAGATGGTTGTAGAATTTGGCTTATAAAAACCGATTCTTTAGGTGGTACGATATGGACACGAGAGTATGGGCAAGTTTCTTATGGAGACTTTATTGACGAAACGGTAGATGGTGGATTCATAATTGCGGGATATACGTTGGACTTACATGATGATCCAGTTGGAGATGCTTGGCTATTAAAAACGGATTCGCTTGGAGACACGCTGTGGACTAAGTACTTCTACTGGCATGGTTTTTCTTGCGTCCAAGAAACAACCGATACTAATTATGTTGTTTGTGGTTTTACAGGAGAAATGAGATATCCACCTTATTGGGACTGGACAACCCTTGAGATAAGAAAGTTAGATAGGGAGGGCAATGACCTCTGGGGTCATACTTACGGTAAAGATATAACTTGTGGAGGTAGTTGTGTTAAGCAGTCCTCAGATGGAGGCTACATCGTTACGGGTAGAGTTATAAATGGCTTATGGCTGGTTAAGACTGATGACCAGGGCGACACGCTCTGGACAAGAACCTATGGAGAAGAATATAACGGTGCTGGGGGTAATTACGTCGATTTAACTTACGATGGTGGTTATATCGTTACAGGATGGGCAGAATGGCCTATAGGCAATCCTCAACTTTACCTCATCAAAACCGATTCTCTCGGCCTTCTGGCGGTCGAAGAGCCCGCAATCCAGGCCGAAACCCAGCCCACCTTCGAGGTGGTAACCAACTTGGGTTCCCAAGTTCAGCTCGTATCCTATGCCCAGGAAAACCAAATACTTAACATCTTCGATGCATCAGGTCGTATCGTGGACGAAGTACTCCTCGATGGTCCGGGTAC
>WJJO01000036.1 GCA_014729665.1 Caldifarciminota bacterium | reverse complement strand
TTATTGCTAATATTAAGGTTATGATATGGTTACAGAGACTACCAAGGAGCTGGATTGGTTAAAATTCGACTGAAACGGTTTGGAGCGAAAAAGAATCCACATTACAGGATAGTAGTGACCGATTCACGCAGGGCGCGAGACGGCGCATATATAGAATCATTAGGTAACTACAATCCACGTGGCGCTAAAGGCTTCACACTTGATGAGTCCAGGCTTCAATATTGGGTTGCCAATGGCGCACAAGTGTCACCTAGGGTTAAGTCATTGAGAAAACGGCTAACTCAAGGAGAAAAGCCTGAAGTAAAAGAAGCTAAATCTCCGGATGAAAAAGAAAAACCTGAACCTGCGATTAAACAACAGGCTCAAGATACAGCAGAAGAAAAAAAAGAACCCCTCAATGCAGAGGAAACAGAACAGGTAGCAGAGACAAAAACAGAGGCTAAATCTACCGAAGGAGGCAGTGATGAAGGACCTTCTTGAATACATGGTTAAATCTTTAGTCGATAATCCTGATAATGTCATGATCGATGAGATCGCTGGCGAAAAAACGATCATCTACGAACTGCGAGTTGGTGAAGGTGATCTGGGTAAAGTAATCGGCAAAGAAGGCAGGATGGCTAAGGCAATCCGTACCATTCTGACCGCCGCTTCGATGAAGAAGGGCAAGAGAGCCCAGCTGGAAATCATCGAATAAAGGCAACCGAGCAACCATCATTGTCTGTGGATAAAAAGCGAACCATTCGGAGAATCCACGGGTGATATGTTGCAGTTTACAATAATCTCAGGCCTGCCTGAGTATCTTCAAAGTTCAGTTTCAGCAGGCCATCTGAGGATTGCGCAGGAAAGAAGGGCATTAGAAGTTGAAACGGTAGACCTGAGGGATTATACGGAAGATTCCTACAGGACTATTGACGACGAACCGTACGGCGGGGGAAGGGGGATGGTACTAAAACCCGAGCCGGTCTGGCGGGCGTTGAAGACCGCAGGTTTAAAGATGCCTGAGGCCGGGGGTAAACTCGGGAACAGAAGAGCTTCGGGCCACCCTTGGGTCATATTGCCTACACCTAAAGGGAAATCCCTGATGCAGGAAGACCTGGTTCGGCTGAGTAAGAAAAGACACATAATTTTTCTGTGCAGCCGGTATAAAGGGATAGATGAACGTATCAGGGCCTGGGTTCACGAAGAGATATCACTCGGTGATTACGTCATAGGAGGTGGTGAAGCCGCCGCTCTTGTCATGATGGAAGGGATCGCAAGGTTGCTGCAGGATGTCGTCGGTGATAAAGAATCGGTGGAAACCGATTCCTATACATGTGGGTTATTGTCGGCACCCACCTATACGAGGCCTGAGGAGTTTATGGATTGGAGCGTTCCCCAGGTGCTCCTGTCGGGACACCATGCAGAGATTAACAGGTGGCGACGCAAGCAAGCATTAGCCTTGACACTTGTTCGGCGACCAGATATGCTTGCCAAGGTGGAGTTGAACGATGAAGACAAAAAATTGCTTTCGGAGGTAATAATTGAACAAGCTGGCAGAAGTTGAAAAAAAGGCTCTTCGATCTGATCTTGAAGAATTCGGTCCAGGGGATACGGTTAAGGTATATTTCCGGATATACGAAGGTAAAAAGGATAAGGTGCAAGCGTTTCAAGGCGTCTGTATAAAGATTAAGGGCTCCGGCCCCAACCGAGCTTTTACCCTGCGAAAGATAACCCAAGGTGTCGGTATTGAGCGTATTTTCCCATTGCATTCTCCTGTAATAGAGAAGGTTGAGGTTCTCAGATACGGTAAGGTTCGCAGAGCAAAGCTCTACTACCTGCGTGAGAAGGTCGGCAAGAAACGGCAAGTAAAGGAACGTATAGTAAGCAAGAAGAAGGCGAAGAAACCCAGGAGGAAGAGAAGGGTTCAAGAAACCGCTGAGGTGACCAAGACAGAGGCAGAAGCTTCCAAGACAGAAAAGGCAGCGGTAGGAAAGAAGGTAGAAGAAAAACCCAAGAATAAACCCGCAGTAGAGGATCCAGCAAAGGAGGACCTGGATGCAAAATCTGAATCTGGACCGCGAGGCGTGGAGGAGGGTTAAACTACTCTGCGGGGTTGATGAAGCAGGTCGAGGGGCGTTGGCAGGACCGGTAGTTGCGGCAGCGGTGGTTTTTCCACCGTGGATGAACATGCCCTATGTTCGTGATTCGAAGAAACTTACTCCCCGTCGTCGGGAGGAATTGTTTGACGATATCGTCACCAAAGCGCTCGGTGTAGGCGTAGGTTTTATCCCGGCCGAGGAGATAGATGAAACGAATATTCTCTGTGCAGCCCTCAAGGCGATGCATTATGCTTGCCGGAGGCTTGCCTTCAGGGTTGAACCTGAGTTGGTACTGATTGACGGCAACCAGACAATACCTGAACTCCCATGGCCCCAAGAGCCTTTCCCTAATGCAGACTCGAATTCACTGTCTGTTGCTGCCGCTTCGGTAGTCGCAAAGGTACTACGCGATCGCTATATGGTGCAGCTTGATGATACCTATCCCGGATATGAATTTTCGCGTCATAAGGGTTACTCTACCCATCATCATGTGGAATGTCTGCGCAGGTTAGGGCTTTCACCAGAACATCGGCGTTCATTCAGGCCCTGCGCAGAATGCAAATCAACGGAGGTACACGACATAGAGATTACGTGATAAGCTTTTTTTGGATTTGAATTATCTGAGTGTGCGAGGAGAAAAGGGATTCTCCAGAAAGGTTAGGGGTTCAGTGGCTTAATTGATTGTAAGGATAGGGCAGCTCTGTTTACTGTAATTATACC
>WJJO01000035.1 GCA_014729665.1 Caldifarciminota bacterium | reverse complement strand
TGTTTGTGCAGGGATGAATTCGAATGTCTTTGCAGGAGATTGGTCGGGCGTTATGCCTAAAATCTTCCGCCTGGGATTTTTCGGGGCAATCCTCGTCTGGGTGCCCGTGCTTCTTTTAGGAATCTTCGAAAGGCAGATATCAGGATTAGTTAGCAGACCGGTCTGGATTGTCGCAATGGTAACATTTTCCGCCGGAGCGTTGTTTCTGCATATTTACCCGTTCTTCTACAGGGGGCCGGGCAGTTATGAGTTCTTCTGGGGCAAGGGAAAGAAGGCGCAGTCCGTTATCCGGGAAGGCAGATTAGCCAGGGCGACCCTTCTGGAGATCGGCGAAAACTCGGGTGGGGGCACAGTGACCATCAACGATAACCCTTACCTGAATCTCAAGCTCTCCATCGATGACGGAAAGTCAGCTGTATACGAGGTTAGTCTGGATACGGTTATACCCCGCTACTCGGTTCCTTTGTTTCAGCCCGGTTTCACCTTCCCGGTAAGGATAGATAACAAAAATCCTGAGATTGTTGTCTACGATGCGGATGAGGCCGCGCTTGCCGGAGACGGAACGGTAATCGGCGCATCAAAGCCTAAGATTACGAGCCCCGAAGCAACCCCAGAGAGCATAAAATTTATAAAAAAGAGCGGAATTAAGGCACAAGCCAGGATTACTGGAATCGAACCTACAGGACGCAGTCACGAATATAAACCCCTGGTTAAGGTTACCTATGAGGTTTTAATACCGGGTCAGGAGCCTTATCTTACTGTCTCGGAACTGCCCATTCCAACCCACCTGGTCGAGAAGTTCGAACAAATAATTGGTAAATCCTTCCCGGCAAAGGTTCATCCGGAGGATAAGGACAGGATTTCTGTAGATATCGATTTCGGGTAACAAATTCAATGTTTCTCCGTCTGTAATACCAGGTATTTGACAAGCCATCGCCTCCGGATATGATTTTAAGGAGGCAGGATTCGGAGAGAGTCATAGGGTACAATATAGGAAACACTTGAATGGAGCGTACAATGAAGGTTCTAGTAGCCTACGCAACCAGGTACGGCTCGACCGGAGAGGTTGCAGAAAAGATTGGCGAGGTGATGAGGTCTAAAGGAGCCGAGGTGGATGTTGCTAACATCAAGGATAAGCCTGATCCAGCTGGTTACGATGCCGCGGTCGTGGGTGGTGCGGTCTATATCATGATGCTCAGCGGCAAAACAAAGGGATTCGTAGCGAAGCATAAGAAAAAATTGAGGGATATGCCTGTGGCCTATTTTGTCTTGAGCGGGACGATGAAGGACGATACCTCGGAGAACCGGGAGAAGATAGGTTCAAAACTTAATCCCTTGAAGAAGAAGGCTGAACCGGTCGATGTTGGTTTGTTCGGCGGGGCGTTCGATCCCTCTAAGGGACCGAAGATGATGGCCGATGAGCCTGC
This sequence comes from Caldifarciminota bacterium, assembly GCA_014729665.1. GTDB lineage: Bacteria > Hydrothermota > Tepidihabitantia > B3-TA06 > B3-TA06 > WJJO01. The sequence goes on along the minus strand of WJJO01000035.1, from coordinate 1,869 downwards.
AACAGATGACCGGAACTGGGATGCGATTGCCGCCTGGGCCGAGGGGGTATATGAGAAGTTCGAGGGGAAAAAGTGAAGGTTCTGATAGCCTACACGACGAAGAAGGGTTCTACCCGGGAGGTAGCTGAGAAGATAGGTAAGGTGTTAGAATCCGAGGGGATTGAGGTCCAGTTGTCAGACTTGAAGGATAAACCCGAGCCTGATGGGTATGATGCGACGATTATAGGTGCGCCTGTTATTATGGGAAACATCCTGCACCGCGCACCCCGGTTCGTTAAGAAACATCTCAAGACTCTGGAACAAAAGCCTTTTGCCTGCTTTGCCCTTGGCGGAATGCTTGCCGAGGATACTTCCGACAACCGGGAGAAGATGCTGGTCATACTCTCAAAGATAACCGGACTGATAAAACCTGCCGCCATCGGCCTGTTCGGCGGGAAGTACGACGATGACAGGGATTACAGAAACTGGGACAAGATTTCTTCATGGGCAGATGAACTAGTCGAGAAGATACAATAGGAGTGATTGGTGAAGATACTGGTCGCATACGCTACCGAGCACGGTTCCACCCGCGAGGTGGCTCAGAAGATTGGTGAAGCGCTCGAAACAAAAGATCTGGATGTTGATGTACAGGATGTCAGAGGAGTTAAAGACCTTTCTTCCTACAATGCCGCGATCGTAGGCGCGCCGATCATCGCCTTCAAGTTCCTTGAACCGGCTAAGGAGTTTGTCGAGGGAAACAAAGACGCCTTATCTAAAATACCGGTAGCTTACTTTTCACTCGGAATGCTGATGAAAAGGAACACGCCCTTTCGCAGAAAGTTATTCATGAAATGGCTGAAGGTTGTCACGGAACATGTGGAGCCTTGCGATATCGGTTTGTTCGGTGGAAAGACCGATAAGGAGGACTGCCGCGACTGGGAAAAGATTACTGCATGGGCTGAGGGTCTTGCTGAGAAGTTTGGAAGTTAAAGTTCGCATCAGGGACGGAAACACAACTGTAAATTCTAAACCACAGATAACACGGATTAGAACACCTCTAAGTTAAGCCTTTAAATCCCTCTGTGTTCTCCGTGTCCTCTGTGTTGAAAAAAAACCTAGAACGGAGGAATAAATGAAGGTTCTGGTTGGATACGCAACCGTGTACGGCTCAACAAAAGAGGTAGCCGAGAAGGTGGGAGAGGTATTGAAATCCAAGGGTATGGAGGTTGACGTTAAGAGTGTTACTGAAATCTCGGACGTTTCAGCTTACGACGCTGCCGTAATCGGGGCTCCGGTGATGAAGTTCAGCTTCCTTCCGCCTGCCAAAAAGTTCGTCAAGTCGAACAGGGATGCGTTATCGAAGATACCCGTTGCCTACTTTTCTATCGGTTTCAAGATGATTAATGATACACAGGAAGGCCGTGATTGGATGATGAAAAAACTCAAAGTCGTCACAAAGGTTGTTGAACCGGTGGACGTGGGTTTGTTCGGAGGAAAGTACATAAAACCCGAGAAAGGTCTCAAGATGCCCTTCCCTGAAGGCGACTGGAGAGACTGGGACAAGATTACGGCCTGGGCTGAGGGACTCGCAACCAAGTTGAAATAGTCAGATATCAGGCTAAGGAAGGGAAAAATGATCAGAATCTTGATCTTCAGGTGCGGTCTGATTACCCGGACAGGATATCTAATCAGTTCGAATATGTAACCGATTGACAAACCGGTAACTTATACATATATTAGTCGATGGATACACCGGACCCAATCGGCAGCTACAGTATTTATCCCTTCGCAAAGAATCGATCACTTGTCCTGGAATCCCTTATCGCGGCAAGCTGGAGACATCACGTCAAGGCACTGCTGGAGTTGGACGTAACACGCGCACGCGCGGCA
>WJJO01000398.1 GCA_014729665.1 Caldifarciminota bacterium | reverse complement strand
GGATTGAATATTCTCGTCTAAGGGAGTGTAGTGAATGTAAGTAGAGTAAAACTCAGGAGGATATGAGATGATTGAAAGATGCCCCAGATGCGGCTGGGAGATGGAGAAGAAGGGCAAGTTCTGTCCGAGATGCGGGCAGGCTTTGGCAGAGGATGCGGTAAGGGCTGTGCCCCAGACATACCATCCCCAGTACCCGTATCCGGAAAGACCCAAGCAAACGTACTCGATGGTTGGGTTCGGGCTTGCGCTGGGAGGTTTGATTATATGGTTACTGACCATTCCCGGTCTGATATTCGGCATCCTGGGACTCAAGCAGGAGCCTGCAGGAAGGAGCTATGCCAAGGCCGCTATATGGATTTCGAGCGTTCTTATCGCACTGCCGATCCTCGTGATCCTTGCGGCGTTAATCGTAGCTATGGTTGCTGCAAACTACTACGCATAAATCTATCTGACAGCTGAAAGATGGGAAAGTGCGAGTCGCTGGTCTTGGTTCTACTTTTGTTCGGGGGTCTGGCCTGTACGAATGCAGATATCTCAACCGCAGAAGGCAGAACTAAAATGATAGAGAAAATGAGCGTCGAGGATAAGGTCGGTCAGCTTTTCATGATCGGTTTCAACGAGAAGGAGGTATCGCCTTTCTTTCGCTCATGGATAGTTGACAGGAAGGTGGGCGGCGTAATACTGTTCCGCAAAAACATCGAATCCGAGACACAGCTCGTTCGACTGACTTCGGAGATGCAGAACCTTGCGGTCGACTCGGGAGCCGGCCTGCCTCTTTTCATCTCGATAGACCAGGAGTTGGGTAAGCGTTCTTCCATGATTCACTTTGCAGGTATCCCGCCCGAACCGGCAGAGGTAGCAAGGATGAGAGGGGAACAGGTTTCAGAACTTGCATCGACCATAGCCAGCAACCTTGCCGGCTGGGGGATAAACACCAACCTTGCTCCTGTGGTTGACGTGGACAGGGCAGAAGGCGGCATCCCCTTGAGCTACCGAACCTTCTCTGCCGACCCTGACTCGGTTGCGTATTTCGCATCCATCTTCGTGCGTGAGTTCGGAAAACAGGGAGTCATGGCTACAGCCAAACACTTCCCCGGGCTCGGAAACGTCGAGATGGATTCTCACCGGGACCTTCCCGTTACCGACAAGAGCCTTGAGCAGATGATGGAACACGAACTCATCCCTTACATCGCGGTAATAGAAGAAAACGTGCCCTTAATCATGAGCGCCCACATACTGGTTCCGGCCCTGGACAGCGTCTATCCCGCCACCCTGTCCCGTAATATCCTCACGGGTCTTCTCCGCGATAGCCTGGGATTCGAGGGTATTATAATAACCGACGCCATGCAGATGGGAGGCATATCAAGGCACTATCCTGTCGATGAGGCGTGCGTTATGGCCATCAATGCAGGTGCGGACATAATCCTTCACTGTCAGTTCAAGAAGCGAATGGCCACAGCACCTGAATGCTACGCAAGGGTGGTGGATGCAGTCAAGACGGGCGAGATAAGCCGGGAAAGACTCGACGAGGCCGTTGCAAGGGTGCTGGAATTAAAGGGAAGGTATTTAATTAATCGTTGAGGGTAAGGCGCTGACGATATCGGTTTCAGGCTCTCTTTAGGAATCAATAAAATATATCAATTCTACGTCTGATTTATTTTTGTACTTGACGCACCCGCCATTTCCCACTACAATTAGGGCTGACATCATGGAACAGGACATATTCATCAAGGGTGCGCGTGAGCATAATCTAAAAAACATAGACGTCAAGATTCCGCGCAACAAACTCGTCGTAATCACCGGACTCTCGGGTTCGGGCAAGTCCTCGCTTGCCTTCGATACCCTGTATGCAGAGGGTCAGCGTCGGTACATGGAATCCTTATCCGCGTATGCGCGTCAGTTTATGGGGGTTATGGAGAAGCCGGACGTCGACTTCATCGAGGGACTCTCGCCGGCAATAGCCATCGAACAGAGAACCTCGGCCCGCAACCCCCGCTCTACGGTCGCCACGGTCACCGAGATCTACGACTACATGCGCGTGCTCTTTGCCCGGGTTGGCAAGCCCTTTTGTCCGAACTGCAACGTTCCCATATCGAAGATGAGCACCGATCAGATAATCGATGCGCTTCTCGAGTACCCGGAGAAGACGAAGCTGACTATTCTCGCACCCAGGGTGAGGGGACGCAAGGGTGAGTACAGGGATATATGGGTAAAACTCGCGCGCAAGGGCTTCGTGCGTGCTAGGGTCGACGGCGAGATAGTCGAGTTGGACGACCCGCCCGTGCTCGAGAAGTACAAGCAGCACACAATAGAGATAGTGGTCGACCGTCTGGTCGTCAAGCCGAACATGCGCAAGAGGCTGGCGGACTCGGTGGAGCTTGCCCTGGTCGAGGGTGAGGGTCTATGTACGGTACTGGTCAACGAAGACGAGGAACGAACCTTCAGCCAGTCCCTTGCCTGCACTAAGTGCGGGTTCTCCTATCCCGAGATATCCCCGAGGCTGTTTTCTTTCAACTCACCCTACGGGGCATGCCCTGCCTGCCACGGCCTGGGAACCAAGATGGAGATAGACCCTGAGCGGTTAATAGTAAATCCAAGGCTTTCAATCCTGGAGGGAACGGTAGCGCCCTGGGGTGAGCCGCACGGATGGTCTTTAGCGCTTCTGAACGCCGCCGCACGTCATTACAATTTCGATCCCGCAATGCCGTGGAAGGATTTATCAGAGGAGGCCAAACGCGCGGTACTCTACGGGACAAAGGAGAAGATTAAGGTTTCCTACAAGGGACGTACGGGAATCAGCTACGAGGGCTCGGAGCGGTTCGAGGGGGTGGTCAATAACCTGATGAGGCTCTACAAGCAGACCGAATCAGACTACCGCCGCCGCTACATCGAGGGATTCATGTCCGTTCTTCCTTGTCCTGAATGCGAAGGGAAAAGGCTCAAGCCCGAAGCGCTTTCGGTACGCATAGGCAGGACAAACATCTTCGATATCACGCGGATGTCGATAAAGGAAGGCGTGGACTTCTTCTCGTCTCTCAAGCTTTCCAGGCAGGACAGGATTATCGCCAAGGAGATAGTCAAGGAGATTTCAGACAGGCTCGGTTTCCTGAAGGAGGTCGGGGTGGACTATCTTACGCTCGACAGGACTGCCGATACCCTGGCAGGGGGCGAGGAGCAGCGCGTCAGGCTCGCAACCCAGATAGGCTCCCGTCTCGTCGGCGTAGTCTACATCCTGGACGAACCCACCATTGGTCTTCACCCGCGCGACAACCTCAGGCTTCTTTCGACCCTGCACAAGCTGCGCGACCTCGGCAACACCGTTGTTGTCGTCGAGCACGATATGGAAACCATCCAATCGGCAGACCACATAATCGATCTGGGGCCCGGCGCGGGCGCCCATGGCGGTAAGATTGTAGCCCAGGGCGCACAAGCTGATATCCTGAGATCCCGGCGTTCGCTTACGGGCAAGTATATGTCGGGCAAGCGCAGGATAGAAATCCCTGAAAGAAGACGGGGGCTTAACGAACACAAGCTGGTCGTACGAGGCGCGAGACACAACAACCTCAAGTCCATCGACGTCGAGTTTCCCCTGGGGCTTTTCATATGCGTTACAGGTGTATCGGGTTCGGGTAAGTCCTCCCTTGTCTCCGATATCCTCCATCGCGCACTGGCCCGTAAGATATACCGCTCACGCCGCAAGGCAGGCGCGCACGACGGCATAGACGGGCTGGATCAGATAGACAAGGTCATCAACATCGATCAGTCTCCAATAGGCCGGACACCGCGGTCCAACCCGGCGACCTATACCCAGGCGTTCGGTCCTATCCGCGAGCTTTTTGCAAAGACAAAGGAGGCCCGCATCCGCGGCTACAAGCCGGGCCGGTTCAGCTTCAACGTTCGCGGCGGCAGGTGCGAACGGTGCGGGGGAGACGGAACACTTCGCATCGAGATGCACTTCCTGCCCGACGTGTACGTGAAATGCGAGGTCTGCGGCGGCAGGCGCTACAACCGGGAGACACTCGAGGTGCACTTCAAGGGTAGGAGTATCGCAGAAGTCCTGGATATGACCGTAGAGGAAGCACTCGAGTTCTTTGCCGATATCCCGCCCGTGGCACGCAAGCTCAATCTGCTGCACGACGTCGGTCTGGGGTACATAAAACTCGGTCAGTCGGCGCCCTCCCTGTCGGGCGGAGAGGCCCAGCGTATCAAGCTTGCCAAGGAGCTTTCCAAGATACCGAAGGGACACACCATATACATCCTTGACGAACCGACTACGGGTCTTCACTTCGAGGACGTCAAGATGCTTCTTTCGGTCCTGCAGCGTCTGGTCGAGAAGCAGAACACGGTAATAGTAATAGAACACAACCTAGACGTCATCAAGTGTGCCGACTGGATAATAGACCTGGGACCCGAGGGCGGTGAGGAGGGCGGAACAATTGTAGCCCAGGGCACGCCCGAGAAGATTGCGAAGGTCAGAGAATCCTACACCGGAAAGTTCTTAAAGAAGATACTGAAATGATAAACCTCGAACCCATCGGTGAGCATGAACCGCTCCTTGAAAAGCTTCAGTCACTTCTCAAGACACCCCTATACCTGGTGGGAGGCGGTGTACGCGACCTTCTTCTCGACCGCAGGATACTGGATTTGGATTTCGCGCATAAAGGCTCGGGTGTAAAGACGGCGTCGAAGGCGGCGGCTAAACTCGGCGGGGCGTTCGTTCCCCTGTCCGAGGCGGACGACGAGGCGCGCGTCGTCATCAACAAGGAACTGATCCTCGATTTCAAGGGTTTTACCCAATCGATAGAGGGAGACCTTGCCGACAGGGACTTTACCATCAACGCAATGGCGGTTAAGGTTTCCGACATACTCGAAGGTTCCCCAGACCTGATCGATCCATTCAACGGCCTGCGCGATATAAAAAGGGGTCTGATACGCAAGGTAGGACCTGGTTCCATCACCGCCGATCCCTTGAGAGTTCTGCGCGCCTACAGGTTCGCAGCCCAGCTGGGATTCGAGATAGACCCCGCGCTCGAACGCGAGGTAGAGTTCACGAGCTTGAAGAACGTCGCACGCGAGCGAATCTCGTACGAACTCATGCTCATCCTTGCTCAGGGCTCGGTCTATCCCTTGGTAAACCGCATGATAATAACAGGTCTGCTCCCGCAGATATTCCCGTTCGATGAGTTCTGGACTGATCCTTCCGTCCGTTCCCACACCCTGGCGGTTTTCTGCACCCTCGAGCGCTTCCTTGCCTATCCCCGGTTCCACCCCCTAATTACGGACATCATCGCGAGGATCAACACAAACCCTCGCCGCAAGGCGCTTCTCAAGCTCTCCGCCCTTTTCCACGACGTGTCCAAACCAGAGACACGTATGCGCGCCGACGACGGAACCCTCCACTTCTACGGGCACGATACCCGGGGCGGGCGCAAGATACGCTGGGCATTATCCAGGCTCCTGCGCTTCTCCAACGACGATACGGACCGTGTATCAGAGACCGTTGCAAGACACATGCACTTGCACCTTCTGGCAACCGCGCCCGAGCTGACCGAACGCGCGATGCGCCGGTTCATGCGAAACACCGGTGAAGCCGCCGAAGACATCATGATACTCGACCTGGCAGACGGGTTCGGTACAGCAGGCAGGACAAGGCACCTGGAACACACAATAGTAAAGATTCTCGAGCTCGCAGCCGAGGACGCAAAACGCGCAGACTTCAAGCCGCTGGTCACGGGCCACGACCTGATCGAGCTGGGCCTTACCCCGGGACCTGTGTTCAAGGAGATACTAACGGAGATGGAGGAGTTACAGTGGGAGCGGGAGATTACCACGAAGGAGGAGGGGGTGGCCCTGGTCAAGGAAAAACTCGAGCGGGGAGAATATAAAATTGATTGAAAGATTGTAACTCCCTCTGGTCGTTACCCTGCGGTAGAAGATTCGAAGATGACGACTCGTTTCACTCGTCTTCCATGGTTCTTGTTCATCTTTTGTCCACCTTTCGTCTATCTTTCGAATAGCTTTAGTATAGCTTTTGATCAGCTTTTGGGGTATATAGTGAACCTTGACATAAGCGTCAATTTCCTTATCATTTTACCTCCAAGGGGCCTATAGCTCAGTTGGTTAGAGCGCACGCCTGATAAGCGTGAGGTCGGTAGTTCGACTCTACCTAGGCCCATAAGTTACAATATAGAAATGAGTTATCCAACTTGGAGGTTGGCATGATGAAACGTGCGGCAGGTTTTTTCCTCCTTTCCATTTTTTTATTCCTTTTCACAGGATGCAAGGACCGGCTGGGCCTTGTCGAGATAGAAGGCGTAATATACGACTCAAGTGATCTTGATAAGGTGCTCGAGGACATCGAAACCTTTACCGAGGATCCCTCGATAAAGGGCGTATTAGTTGAAGTTAACTCACCGGGTGGAGGGGTGGCGGCCAGTCAGGAGATATGCGAAGCCATAAAGCGGCTCAAGGCCGAGGATAAGAAGGTCGTGGTTTCCATGGGTTCTCTGGCGGCGTCCGGTGGCTACTACATCGCTGCACCAGCAGACGTAATCGTGGCGCTTCCCGGTACGCTTACCGGTTCTATAGGCGTCATCCTGAACTTCATCGTCTACAAGGATTTGATGGACAAGGTCGGGCTCAAGGCCTACGTCATCAAGTCCCGGGAACACAAAGACATAGGCTCAGGCTTCCGCGAACCTACCACCTCAGACACAACTCTACTCAAGGGAATGATAGAAGATGTTTACCAGCAGTTCCTGGAGGAGGTCGTTGCTGACAGGGAGCTTCCCTACGACAGTGTTTACGCGGTCGCAGACGGCAGGATTCTGACAGGCAGACAGGCATACGAGTACGGCCTTGTCGATACACTCGGCACTAAAGACGATGCGCATAAGATACTTGCCGAATTGTGCGGATTCGAAGGGAAGCCGAAGCTGGTTGAGATTCCGAAGAAATTGTCCTTCTGGGAAGAGATAATGGAGACTAAATTACAGCCCCTTCTTATGCCCTCACTTCGCTACCAGCTTGATTTGAGGTAGGCCGGCAGTGGAGGTGTTCCTTCCGCAAGTACCCCTGCACGTACTCAAGCGGATAGCAGATAAAGGCGAGGTTACGCCGGGTATAACGCCTACTCGTTCGGCCCTGCTTTTCACAGATATCTCGGGTTTCACCGCACTTACAGAAACCCTAACCGCCACAGGCAAGGAAGGTATCGAAGAGATAACGCAGATACTCAACGATCACTTCGGCAGACTGTCCGGCATACTCGACAGTCACAAAGGGGTACTTCTAAAACTCGGAGGTGATTCTTTACTGGCAAGGTTTGCAGATGAAGATGCCTTATCCCGTGCCACCGAGGCCGCAAAGGAGATGCTTGGATGGTTTAAGGAGCATCCGACCGTACGAACGACCAAGGGTGAGTTCAGGCTTTCGATGAAGGCTATCCTGGGCGGAGGAGACTATTTCGAGGCAATCCTGGGAAGTAAGGAGAAGACCGACTGGTTTCCTTTAGGAAAGGTTGTCCAGGAACTTGCCGCGGCTGAGAAACGGGTCGAACCGGGGGAGTTGATAGTACGTAAGGGTCTGGAAGAACAGACCTTTAAGGCGGAATCCTATCCTGCCCTGGCAGATGACGATTTGAGGCTTCTTTCAGATCTCAGCCGATCCTTCCTTCCCTTGGGGCGCAGCGGCCGGCTGGTTTTAACCAGGGGCGGCGAATACAGGGTGGTTGCCCCTATCTTCCTGGAGGTTTCAGATTACGACCCGGATAATCCTGACTTTAAATCCCTGAACGATTTCTACCTTTCTCTGTACAGGCTCGTTGATCGATACCACGGTGCAATTAACAAAATAGACATCTCGCCCGAGGGGAGTAAGTTCCTCATCCTTTTCGGGGCTCCGGTCAGTCACGCCTCCGATCGCTCCAACGCCGCAGCCTTCTTTAACGACTTGCAGAATCTTTCGACCGGATTTCAACTGAGGGCCGGACTCGCTTACGGAGCAACATTCGCCGGTTTCATCGGGGGAACACGCAAGGAGTACACGGTTATAGGTCAGCGGGTAAACTCCGCTGCAAAGGTGATGGCAGCTTCAGGGTCAGGTGAGTTCGTGGTAACAGCTGAGGCGGCAAGCAAATTCTCAGACCTTTATGAATCCACCGAACTCGAGCCGGTTCAGATAGGGAATCTTGTTCACAAGCGTTTTTCTCTGCTCGAGAAGAAAAAGGATGCGGTAACGGTTCTCGGCGAGTGGAGCACACACGAGAAGGAGATCGAGTTATGTGAGGGATTGGCCAAGGGTGAAAGCCGGATTGTGGGCATTACCGGTGATCACGGAATGGGCAAGAGCAGGTTCCTTCGCAACCTCGGAGCCAGACTCGAACCCACCCACACCCTTTTGGAGGTATCCCTTGACGAACGGGGAGCGCCTTATCAGGTTTTCCGGCGGATGCTTATGTTTGCAACCGGGATAAAGGACGATGATCCCGCCAAGGAAAAATATAAAAAATTGACCAATCACCTGAGAGACGTAGTGGCAGAGGCCGGTGAAAGCCTGGAAGGCAACGAGATACTCAGGAGATTCCCCTTCATTGCAGGGATGTTGTTTGGCCTGGAGGAGGCTCAGAAAACTATCGCACCCTACTCACCCGAACTCAGGGTTGAAAATTTGATGGACGCCTTCCGTTCCTACATCCTTAGAAGGGCTTCTTCGGTCCAGTTGGCTGTACTCTGTGACGATCTGGGCAGAGCCGATTCAGGATCGGTTGAGATGCTTTCTTTTGCCGCGCGTACCCTCCCCCGCCTGAAATCCAAGGGTATTTTCTTTTTCTTCACCTATAACCCGGAGTTTACCGATCAGTTCAATCAGGCCTTTCCGTCAGATGAGATGAAACTCGAGATGGTTACACTCAATCCACTCACAGCCGCAGAATCCCGGGGTTTGGTTCACCAACTGCTTGAAGCCGAGGCCGATGATTCCGTTCATCAGTTTCTTTATCAACACTCCCTTGGCAATCCTACCGTAATTGAGCAATGGACAGGATATCTCATAGACAAAGACTTGATAACTAAGACCGACGGACAATGGGGAATGAAGGAAGGCGCAGATACTTCAGAGATTCCCGACGATCTGTACAGCCTAGTTTTTTCGCGCCTTGACAGGTTACCTGAACATGTAAGTAAGGCCCTTAAGCTGGGGGCAGTATACGGCAGTATGCATTTCCCCGCATCGATTATAGGTCAAATCATGGAGCATAACGACGTAAGATCTCTGCTTGCCCCCGCCGTGTCGGCAGGTCTCGTTTACCCCCTGGAGGCCGGGGAGGTTGAGTACGTGTTTCGCCAATCACTGGTTCGTGACGTATGTTACGACTCCGTGCTGCGCGGGGAACGCGAACAGGCCCACCGTCAGGTGGCGAGTGCGATTGAAAGGTTATACGCCCAATCGCTTGAGCGCTACTATTCAATCCTGGCCGATCACTGGTCCGAGGCGCAGGTGTGGCCTAACGCTTTCGGCTACTGCCTGAAATCGGCAAAAGAAAACAGACGATTGTTCCGTAACGAGGCCTCGTTGGCCGATTACGGGAAGGCTGTTGATATATGGAAGGAACATTTCGGGGAGGGTTACAGCGAGGAGATGTTCGATGCCTACTTCGGACGCGGCATGGTTTTTACCTATCAAGGTCAGTTCAAGGAGGCATCCAGTGATTATGATGCTGCAAGGATGATTTCTATTAAGAAAGGGTTTGCCGAGAAGGAGGTCGATGCCTTGAATAAACTGGCCTATACTTCACGCTTCCTTTCCGATTTCGACAGCGTATTTAAGTATTCGGAGGAATCATTGAATCAGGCGGAAGCCCTTGGATACACGGGAGGTAAGGCTGTAGCCCATCTGGAAAGGGGCACCGGATTTGCTCAGCAGGGTAAGGCGCAGGAGGCTGGTGATAATTTCGAGTCTGCATTAAACCTAGCCGAAGAGATAGGCGACGCGGAGAACGCAAATCGCGCCTTAAATAACCTTGCTACGCTTAATCGGGTGCTGGGACGTCCTGATCAAGCCTTGAGTTTTTACAAGCGTGCTATCATGCTGGCCGAGAAGTCTGAAGATAAGTTCCTCCTTACCAATAATATACTCAATATCGCACGTCTACTCCACCAGATGGGAAGGCTGGAGGATGCAGACAGTTATCTGGAACGTGCCCTGAAGATAGCTATGGAGATAGGTCACCGTGCCACCATAATAAACTGCACCATGGAACTTGCAACCTTGGAATTAGGAAAGGGTAATCACGAATCTGCATCACAGCGTATTGAGGAAGCCATGACCAGGGCAAAAGAATTGCATGATCCTGAATTGACGAGTGAAGTTTACATGCGTAAAGGATGGCTTGCCTACTATGCAGGCAAGGTTGAGGAGGCTCTGGAATCTTACCAAAGCGCCCTCACCCTTCGCAAAAACCTGGCAGATCCGAACAAGTTGGCGGACACCTACATCAATCTCGGCAATGCCTGCCTTGAGCTATGGCAGATGGAGGAGGGTCGCAAGCACCTTGAAAGGGCTTATGAACTCTGCAAGGAAGTCGGGAATCCGTCAGGTGCATCTCAGTCCCTTGCAACACTTTCTTCTATTAACCTTCACTTAGGTCGTTTCTCAGAAGCGCTGGAGCATGCAAACCAGGCCCTGGAAATAGCAAGGCAGGTCGGCGATTCATGGGGGGAAGCAGAGGCTAAGGGTAAGTACGCAGAAGTAAGCTTGATTCTCGCCCGCTATGAAGAGGCTCTGGAAAATTTAGCTTTTGCTGACGAGCTGCTTTCTTCGCCCGAGATGCTCTTGATGGCGGTGGAGCCTATCAGATTGAGGGCGATGATATACAATAAACTGGGTAGATTTAAGAAAGCTCAGGAGGAAAGTTCCCGCTGCCTCGATTTAGCTAGGCGCGGCGGTGACCCCGATCAGATATTCCTGGCCAAGGTTACGAGGCTTGAGGTACTTATAGGTTCAGGCGACGTGGAAACCGCCGTGGTTGAGTTGATAGAGCTGCAGGAAATGGTTGCAGAACTTGAGCATGTGAAATTCCAGATAGCAGCACGTTTGATTGCAGCCAGAATCAACCTGGCAAACAGAACGTATCCGGTAGCCGCTGAAGTACTTTCAGGTCTTGAGAAGGAATATTCCGCACAGATGGATGTGGAAAGCAGGCTGAATGCCCTGCTTCTTCTTGCCCGTTCCTATCTGGGCGATGGCCGGCTGAAGGAGGCCGAACGTTATGGCAAGAAGCTCCTTGAAAGTATCGGATCAAAACCACTGCTCGAACATGCAGTCTGGGGCAACCTGGTTATGGCTTCGCTTGCTGCTAAACGTCTTAAATTCGTAGAAACTGAGGACGGAACAAAGAAACCTAAAGGGTCATCGTGGCTTCTGCATCCGGTTGTCCTGGTTAAATGGAGAAAATACCAGAAGACCGCGGCTAAAGCCGCGAAGTCTATTATCAAACATCTTTCCGCTGAAAATGCCCGTTCCTTTGCCAAACTCTGCGTTCAAGGCGGGCTTGCAGAAAAGTTGCTGGAAACTTAATAATACCCCCTTAATCTGTATCTATAAGCCGACGGAGGAGTACCTTTATAAAAATCCCACGTACGCTCGGTACGTGGGATTACTAATGCCGAGAGGGGGAGTTGAACCCCCACGGGGTTTCCCCCACTAGCTCCTGAAGCTAGCGCGTCTGCCTGTTCCGCCATCTCGGCTACTGCTTCTTAAATGATGATGCCGGCACTCCGCTTGCGCTACGTGTCCGCCATCTCGGCTACTGCTTCTTAAATGATGATGGCTGCGTAAAAGCAACTGCGTCGCTTTCTTTCGCTCCGACCATCATTCTGAAATTCATGGTGAAGCAGCTACGCCGCTTCCGTTCGTATCGACCTTCACCCGAAACTCACGTCCGCCATCTCCGCTATGGATGTAAAAGAGCATTTGCAGATGCTAATTAATTATCGCGAACTGCATCCACAAGGACGCAAAGTCTATTCACCTCGGTGCTAATGTCAACGTTTGCCCCCTTAACCATAACAAATCCTAAGCTTCTGTGCTTCCTTACATTAAAACGAACACTCAGTTGCCGGCCCAGACACCGTAGGTACCCATCAAATTTTCCAGCTTTGTCAGTATGCGGGACTGTCCAATATTCGTTTCAGGATCGGCATCGAAAAAGCTGTCGAAGACCTGTATCTCGGCAAGGGCGGTCGCAAAATCACCGGCAGCCGCGGCCGACTTGGCCTTGGCCAGGCGTATAACATCTATGTTCACTTCCGTAAGATGACTGAATTCGTAGTCAGAATCAGATGAGATGACATCATCTGCATAACTGACAGCGCTGGAATGTTCGCCCGCTTCGGTACCCGCCAGTGTAGCACCCGCTTTGGCATCGAGCATGGTTGATTCGTAGTCCAAAGCATACTCGAAGTTTTCAACCGAAAGTGAGAAGGAGTCTATCATAAGGTAACTCCAGCCAAGCCCATTGTATCCATCCGGGTATGTCGCATCGTAGAACACTGCATTGTCGAAATGTGCCAGGGCATCCAGATATGCACCGTCTTCAAAATCGTCCCAGCCTTTCTCAGCCGAATCCATGGCCCATTCGGTGCAACCTGAAATCAGAAAGACACTGAGAATTAATATCGCAATCCTTGTAGCTTTCATTTCTGCCTCCTAATGCAGCGAGATAATCTTTGATTTGCTGTTAAAGGACGGTGATTGAAGATGCAGGAAATACACGCCGGGTCCAAGCTCAACACCCTTATCATCCAACTCGAGCCAGGAATAGTCGTATTCTCCAGGATCGAGGTATCCCTGGGTAAGACTCCTGATCCTGCGACCCGATGCATCGTAGATGGACAGTTGAACCTTTATTCGGCTTTCCAGCCTTAAGGATGCAATCCTGTCACCCGGGCTGGGGGTTGTATTGATCAGTTCAAACTCAACTGCGGTCGGTAGATCAGGGCTTTGCTGGTTTTCATCGGAAACAAGCTGGAAAACCCCTAATCTATCCATGTTGGCGACGACACAGCTACGGTTACGGTCGATAAATGTTGGAACCTTAACCCAGCTTATACCGTCGTATCTCATCACTACAAGGGTCGATGGATTGATGTGGTCGAGTTGTTCAGGCGTGTAAGAGATGTAAAGATTTACAGGTATATTAAGTTTTGCGCCACCAGGGCCTATACGGTATCTTGATCCTACTAACCTAACGCCATCGAGTTCGGGCACCTGGTCGGGTATAGATGAGGAGATCCGGTTGTCGGGGATGATGGTGAAGTAGTTATCTCCCTTAAGAGAACCTTCCGGAACTTCAAGATAACATTCACCATCTACTGAAGCGATGCTTCCCCCGGCCACGCCTATCTGGTTTACGCTGAATGTGCGTGTTTCATCGGTTCCGCCCGTAACCGTTATGGTTGCCGTACCTGTAGAGGTAAAAACGAAATCGCCGACGTAGGCATCGGTACCCGGAACAGAGGTAAGGTAGACCTGTTCCTCGCTGCCTCCAAGATTCACCGATACATCTGGGGCTGCATACAGATCGCCTAGAACGGGTACGACCCAGATATCGACTTGGTGTGAAAGCAAGGGGTTTTGTACTACGGCAATATCAACTACCGCTTCATCTCCGCCACCGCCTTCAAGAGCTGCAACCGGATTGATCATCCCGTATCCGTATCTGGTGTCGTATCCAGGATCACCTAGATCATCAGCGGTGGAATACATGGTTGCCTTCACTGAATTTACCCCGGTGACACCGTTGCTTAAAAGAAGTGCCGCAAGACCGGCAACGTGGGGTGAAGCCATGGAGGTTCCCTGCCAGAATTTGTATTCGAAGTTATCTACTTCAGCATCGTTGTATTCGTCAGAACAAACAACGTACGTACATTGCAGTACCCCATCGTAATAACCGTCATTGTTTTTATCGACGGTAACATCCCCGCCCGGTGCAGAGATATCCAGACCGTCACCGTGCTGGGAATAGTAGGATAGTTCATTGTTGTAGTCGCATGCGGCCACCCCGATGCATTCCTCGAACCCCCCGGGGTAACTCAACTCATCTACACCAAGGTTGCCGGCTGCCGCTACTACAACGACTCCCTTTGTGTTGACAGCGTACTGGATTGCGGTCCGCTCTACCTCGGAAGGGATCCCGGGATCCCCACCGAGGCTGAGATTTATCACGTCCGCCCCGTTGTCCGCGGCCCAGGTGATGCCCGCCGCAATTTCGGTATCGTAGCCCGAGCCGGCATAATCCAGGACCTGGACGGGCATCAGCCTGCAGTCAGGGGCCATTCCGGCTGTACCTATGCCGTTATTGGTCGCTTGGGCAACGGTACCTGCAACGTGGGTTCCGTGTCCGTTCTGGTCGTTGGGATGAGAGTCGTCGTGTACGAAATCGTAGCCGGGTACGAACTGCGATGAAGTAAAATCGGACGCCATATGGTAGTAACCGTCTGAGGAATAAACCTCTCCCTGTTCGTGGGAAGGTATGGCGTAGTCTTCATAAGCTATTCCCGAATCGATTATCGCTATAACCACACTCGAGGAGCCGCGTTCAACGTCCCATGCCTCCTTCATATTCAGGTGATTTGCGTCATAGTGCCACTGGAGATAGAAGTATTCGTCGTTAGGAGTCCAGAACGCCCGGTGGATCATAACCGGTTCGGCAAAAAGAACGTCGGGCATCTCTTCATAATACTCGATTGTTTCGAGTACGTCTCTTCCGTCGCTTCCTTCCGGAAGCCTCAGACGAACCGCATTCAGCCTATCTATCCTTGAAACAAGCTCCGTACCCCCGGCCTCCATCGCCTGGTTTATCGTGACCGTGGAAGCTTCGGGTGAAAAACAGACGGTGATCTGCCCCGGGGCGAAGAGCTCCGGGTTATCCAGATCAACCGTACTCCAGTCAAAGTCTGCGAAAAGAACCGCAGGCAGTGTTATAAATAGTACTAAACTGCGAATATTCAAAAGTCCTCCTGGGTTTGAATATCGAAATATTAGGCGGCAATACCGATTATGTCAACCCAACAACTACGATTCTTTTCAAAGATTTCTACATTGACCATCCTGGTTAGTTCAGTATTATCCATGGTGCTTGACACTAAATCCATAAGGTTTATAATCATCTCATGGGGATGAGAGTTATCGTGATGCTTCTTGCAGCCCTTTGTGCAGATGAACCATCGGTTGAGTTCGGACTGCAAGGTTCCCTGAAGGGAGCGGTAGTTTATAACTACGTTACCCCTTATCTCTATCTTGTCAACTACGAGTACAACAATCCGGCGGCTGCCCACGGGATGAACGGAGCGGTTGCCAATCCCGCATCTTGTGCATCCATAGACAGGGCTGCAGGCGCGATAGTCGCAGGATTCGGGCGCAGGGGAAGACTCGAGCAAACGGTGGTAATCGATGCCCCGGTTGTAGGTATAGTTGATATACCCCTCTCACTTTACGCGGCGGAGCATTCCGGTATCTACTACGGCGGTGCCGGACTTCGCATAGGTGAGGTGGTAATCGGTCTGTCGTACATGGAGGGTGACAGATTTCAATCGGAGGTGACGTCTTACGGGGAGTTTTCATTCAGCGCCGATTACGAATTTGCAGATACGATACCCGATCCCGGTATCCCGGAGCCGGTGGGGGATATTCCCATTATCCTCAAGCTGGAGGGTGAGACCGGCGGGATTTTTACCATAGACAGCCGCATAAGACTCAGATCGACCCCCTTGACGGTTTTTGTAGCCACCGAGATTAAAGAGATCGACTGGGGATTAGCGTTACAATGGAGGAAGTTCAACGGCTGGATAGACTATACCGACAGCGCCTCCCTGCGTCTTGATCCGAGTATTATCAACGTGTACACCGAATCCGAGGAGTGGGAGGTTGATATAGACGCCCAGGTTGATATCGAAGAGGAGGCCAGGTTCAACAGCTACTACACCACGATCACGGGCAACGAGTTCGGTATAGCCGCGGGCGCACAGAAGGAATGGAATTCGCTGAACCTTGGTGCATCCCTTGGATTCGACTCCGGCTCCAGACTCCGAAGGGAAAAACAGGGAAGCCAACAGCGAACCGGATTCCCCTACCTTGCCAGCCTCGAGGCATCTAACATAGAGGTTGACGAAGAGGAAAGAACCGTTACCGGGGTTATCTCCGCTGAACTGGGCTACGATTACGCGACGGTATCCGAAATCGATACCGTCGATAGACTGCTTCTTCCACCAAGGATTAACTTCAACGCAGGCTTCCAGGTTCACCCCGGAGACTGGATAATCGACGCGGTGCTCAATCTGGTAAAGACATGGGGAAAGGGTACATCCGAGGTTTTCTTCGGTACCGGTTTCGGCTACGACTGGAAGGTGCCTTTACGTTTTTCCCAGGGAATCTACTACAAGGTAACCAAGATAGAGGAGGTCCCCATCTATACGATTCCCGCACTCTTCTTCGGGGTTTCTACAACCCTTTCTTACCAGGCCGTTCAACTTGACCTCGGTATCCGGGTTAATACGACAACCGGTTTCTTTACAAACTTCCTCGCAGAAGCCGATCCGGACGTGCCGGATCTGGGTGCGCTGAATCATCTGAGCGCCGGGGCGGCATTCAGCTATGAGTTTTAACCTCAGAGAGCGCAGGGTAAGGGAGCTTAAGAGGAGAAGACTCTATCTCCTGCTGTCCCTGGTTATCCCGGGGACGGGTCAACTTGCGGCAGGCAGAATAGGAATAGGTATAACAGGCCTCATCCTGAATGCCCTGTTTGTGATAACACCCATCTTCCTAATACCCCGGTTAAAGGAAAATAACTATTCCCAGTACGTGTTTTTAGTCTGGCTCCTTATTGGTGCGGCATTTTTGTTATACTATTTTATAATGGCACTGGATGCATATCGCGGCACCAGGCTTGCGATTGCTCCCTGCCGGGGGAAATGTCCCGCCGATATAAACGTCCCCGATTACGTTGCCCTTGTTGCCGCAGGTCGACACTCGGAGGCCGACGAACTGATAAGGGAACGCGCCCCGTTTGCGGCCACACTGGGAAGGATATGCCCGGCGCCATGCGAGGACGTATGTACGCGAACCAGGATAGAGGAACCGATAGCCATAAGGGCGCTGAAGAGAAGCGCACAGGAGCGAAGAACCGACCACACGGTGCCGACCTTCGAGGTTCAATACCCCCAGAAGATAGCGGTGATTGGTGCAGGGCCTTCGGGATTGACTTGCGCTTACTTTCTGGGGAGACTGGGATACAAGGTGGACGTATTCGACAGCTCCGATACGCCCGGTGGTCTTCTTGCATCAACCATCCCCTGTTTCAGATTGCCCCGCAAGGCCCTGGCTGAGGACATCGGCTACATATTACACTCAAGTGAGGGGGTAAGGTTTCACGGAGGCAGGATACTGGGCAAGGATCTCGATTTGACCGATCTTGAGAAGGCTTACGATGCCGTCTATCTTGCAATGGGGGCATCAAGGCCGAGACCTCTGATGCTGGAAGGTGAAGGGCTCAAAGGGGTAATCCCCGGGCTCGAGTTCCTGCGTAAGGTGTGCAGCGGGAAAGAAACATACAAGTTCAAAGGACACGTCGCTGTACTGGGGGGAGGAAACACTGCGGTCGATTCCGCACGCGCCGCCTTGAGACTTGGAGCAAAGAAGGTTATCGTATTCTACCGGCGCGCACGGGAACACATGCCCGCCTATGCCGGAGAGGTTGAGGAGGCGGAACGCGAAGGTGTCGAATTCCGGTTTCTTGCAGGGCCGTTGAGCTTTGAGGGGCGCGGGAAGGTCAGGAAACTTCACCTGTGTCCTATGAAACTTGTCGAGCACTCTCACGGCAGGCGTTCGGAGATTATCCCCCTGACCGAAGAGCGTTGGATAGAGACCGTAGAGGCCGTGATCGTTGCAGTTGGACAGGAAGCCGACTATTCGATGCTGGAAACACTAACCGTAGCAAGCGACGTCTACGGTAAGATAACCGTTCACCCCCACAGACTTCATACCAGTCGTCGCAATATCTTTGCCGGAGGTGACGCGGTCAACGGACCATCAACGGTCGTAGAAGCGGTGGCTGACGGACGCAGGGCCGCCAAAGAGATAGACCTTTTTCTCAGACCCCGGTTTCTGGGCAGGCAGTTTGCAAGACTAAATGAGTTTGATTTAGACTTCGGGATTGAAAGACTTGAGGGGGCTGCATGGAAAAAGAAGAAACCAGAGGTGCGGGAAAGGTTCTCCGAGATTTTAGAGGTTAAGAAGATTGCTCTTAACAGAGAAACACTATGTGGCCTGGCGCCGGGAGAGGACAGAAAAGAGGCTCTTCGCTGTCTGAGATGCCACAAACACAGCATAGGATTCGGGTATAAAAAAGGAAAGCAAAAGGAGTACGTTCCACTTGATAAAAGAGAAGAATAAAAAGGTCAAGACCGCATTGACCATCGCGGGTTCGGACCCGTCCGGTGGTGCAGGAATACAGGAAGACTTAAAGGTATTTACGGAATTGGGTCTGCATGGGCTGTCGGTTATAACGACCGTAACCGTACAGTCGAGTTTCGGAATAAGGGATGCCGTATCCGTTGAGCCGGGTTTGATAGAAGATCAGCTTCAATGTCTGATGGAGGATACCGAACCGCAGGCGGCAAAGACAGGATTGCTACTTGAAGAATCCTTACCCGTAGTAGCGGATTTTGTAAAAAAAGCAGGCTTTCCAGTAGTAGTCGATACGGTTTTTGCAGCCGGTTCAGGCCTTGAGCTTGCCGAAAAGAAGACGGTAGAGACCTACCGTAAGGAAATTATACCTCTAGGTGTAATCGTTACCCCGAATATCCCCGAGACCGAAACCCTTCTGGATATGGTTATAGTCGACAGCCGAATACTTGAGGGCGCGGCCCGCGAGCTTATCAAGATGGGTGCAAACGCGGTTCTGATAAAGGGCGGTCATCTCGACGAGGAAGAGGTCGTCGACTTCTTTATGGACAGGTCTGAGACGAGAAGGTTCGTAAAGCAAAGACGTGGATTCAAAAGGGTGCATGGAACCGGCTGCACCCTATCTGCTGCGATAACCGCATTTCTCGCTCGCGGTTCCAGCCTGGCCGATGCCGTGGCTTCAGCCGAGGCCTATATCGACCGCAAGCTGTCGGATTTGATCTATCCGGGTAAGGGTACGCCTGTAATCAATCATCTGCCTTAATCCGGGTTAACGATACCGGGATTTATGTTTTCTTAATTCCGGCTTTACATTACTCTAGATTAGCGGTATAATCGTCATGTGAAGCAAAGACCCCGTGGTTTACGGATGAATCTGCCGCGTCTATATGCGATAACCGATGAGGCAATCGTTCCCAATGAAGAACTGTTTGATAAGGTAAGGGTGGTGCTGGATGCGGGGGTCAGGCTTATTCAACTCCGATTCAAGAAAACCCCGCACGCCGAGCGCCTTGAACTAAGCCGCCGGATACGGGAACTTACGCGGGATTTCGGGGCTGTTTTGATAATGGATGATTCACCTGAGTTGGCAAGGTCTATCCAGGCGGACGGCGTGCATCTGGGAATCCACGATCCCCGGGTGGGCTTAAGCAGGAGGGTGCTGGGGTCTTCGGCAGTAATCGGGATTACCTGTTACGACCGTCCGGAAAGGGTAGCCATGTGGGGTGAGCCGGTTATTTCGTATCTGGGGCTGTCTTCACCCTACCCGTCACCCACTAAACCAAAGGTTATGCCGAGTCTTGATGAGTTTAAAGAGCTTATTAAGCATGCCCGGGTTCCGGTCTACGCTATAGGGGGTATTACCCCGGAACGGGTAGGGGAGATGATGCATGCAGGGTGCTACGGTGTTGCGGCTATATCCGCTATATTCGCGGCTCGCGATCCGGCAGAGGCGGTTTCGGGGTTCCTCGCGGAGCTGGAGAGTTTCCCTTTTACCGAATCAGAATCACCTTCTTGACCGTCCCGCACCCCTTTAAGAATACCACCCCGCGTTCGGGCTTTTTCAGGATGCGTCCTCCGATGTCGTAGAGTTCATATTCCGGGTTCCTTCTTAAGAACCTTTTCATCTTCCATCTGGTGGATATCCCTGCAACGTCAAGCGTATCCTTCACAATCACTTTTTCTTCTACGTCGCCGGTTACGAAGTGTTCCGCGATGAGTTCCCAAAGTTCATTTTTCCCCGCATCGTAGGTCAGTGCCCATATACCTGTTCCGGCAAGGTCCCTGTTCTTTACCAGCCGGTATTTTAAGGCCAGACTCATCGTATCATCGAACCAGCATTGACGGAAACCGTCTTCTTCACGGTAGAAGTACCAGGGTGTGGATGTTTCCTCGTGCCACTCGATTCCATATACCTCACCGGCGGATAGGGCCGAGGAGTAGATATACGCCGTTCCCGTACCTTCGGTTTCGGAGTACGGTTCTTTGGTTTCGGTCGGCCAGTCGTATCCATAGTAGGGGACACCCAGGATTATCTTATCTGCCCTGTTTTCCGTTTTTTCTATATAGTAATCTACAGATTTTGTGACGTTGTAGGTCTCTCCTTCCAGAGGGGCAACCGGTCCGGATTGGGAAGAACGCGAGTAGTGGTAATCGTACCCCATTATGAAGAGATAGTCTGCCGCCGATGCAATTGCCTCAGCATCGAGCCTTTCCCCCCAGTTGACCGCGGTAACGTCAACTGTAATTTCCATCCCCTGCGTGTGAAGGGAGTCCGCCAGCTCTCGGATAAAATCTGCAAACAGAACCTTGTCAGCCGATTCGGGGCGCTCGAAATCGATGTTTACCCCATCGCATCCCTGGCTTTGAGTGAGGATCGTTTCTATAGCCCTTGTTCTGTTCTCAGGTATTGAAAGAAGTTCGTGAACCTTGTTCCCGGTCCAGTCGAAGCAGGTTACTGCAAGATCGAATCTGGTGCCTGTTCCCTGAACGTCCCTCTTGAGTTTATCCCAGTCATCGGGCCAGCCGTGTGAATCCTGGATTCCGCCTCCGGAATCCAGTTCGATACCGAACCAGGCAAGGTGAGTCAGGTAATCTGTATTGATCTCCGGAGTAAAAGAACCTCTCCAATGCGGCATGAATCCGTATACCAGGTGGGTAAGATCGGCAGGGGTGTTCTCGGTAACGAGGTTGATGTAGGTCTTCTGGTAGGGGTGACGCAGGTTTTGATAATGGTGGATGGAAATCCAAGGGTTGGCCGCAAGCATCAAAAGGCACAGTTCAATAATCACAGTCGATTTTACCTTAACAAGCCCAGCCGGTCAACCGTAACCACCTTCGTCTGTAAATTACCTCCATTCAACAATGAATTGCGCTTACTTTTTAACGAGAGGGATTGTGATTCTTTAAGACGTATGCACACG
>WJJO01000397.1 GCA_014729665.1 Caldifarciminota bacterium | reverse complement strand
TCACGGCGTAGATGCCGAGATAATCCACAAGCTGGCCTGGGATACCTTTGTCGAAGGTACCGAGGTTGCAAAGAAACTCAAACTTTACGGTGCGGGTCAGGATCTTCTGGCCGACGCGTTCTCGGGCAACGTCAAGGGTATGGGACCCGGATGTGCCGAAATGGAGATCGAGGAACGCAAAAGCGAACCTGTCATAATCTTCATGGCCGACAAGACATCCCCGGGCGCCTGGAACTATCCGCTCTACAAGATTTTTGCAGACCCTTTTAATACCGCAGGTCTGGTGATCGATTCTTCTATGCACGACGGTTTTATCTTCGAGATAAACGATCCCAAGGCGGACAAGAAGGTCAGGCTGAATACCCCCGAGGAAACCTACGATCTACTTGCCCTTATCGGAAGCCACGAGCAATACGTGGTGGACACCATTTACAGAAAGGACGGGCTGCTTGCGGCCAAGGCCTCAACCCAGAAACTGGCCCTCATTGCCGGAAAGTACGTAGGCAAGGACGATCCGGTCATGATTATCCGTGCCCAGGCGGGTCTGCCCGCCGTGGGCGAGGTAATGGAGCCCTTCAGCTTCCCCCACGTGGTTTCGGGCTGGATGCGCGGTTCACACAACGGTCCCATGATGCCGGTTAGCTTCTCGGATGCCACGCCTACACGATTCGACGGTCCGCCGCGCGTGATAGCGGCAGGTTTCCAACTGGCCGAAGGCAAGCTCATAGGACCCCGCGACATGTTCAATGATCCTTCCTACGACAAATCCCGTGCCATGGCAAACGAAATAGCAGATTATCTGCGTCGTCACGGTCCGTTCGAGCCGGGAAGGCTCCCGCACGGCGATATGGAATACACCACCCTTCCCGCGGTTCTGGAGAAGTTAGCGGATAGGTTCAAATAAGGTGTTTTCCCGCAAGAACCTGCGTCGGTCACGTAAGAAAACCGAACTGAAAAACGGTCTGTGGAAGAAATGCAAGCAATGCGGCGAGATTCTATATCGCAAGGAGCTCGAGCAATCATACTGGGTATGCCCCAAGTGCAACTACCACTTCCTGGTTGGACATAAAACCTACATCGATCTTCTTCTGGACGACGGAAACCTGGATGAGATTGACCGGAACCTTATTCCCACAGATCCCCTAGGCTTCCCTAAATACAAGGAAAAGTACAGGAGTTCGGTTAAGAAGACATCGATGAAGGAAGGCATTATCTCGGGCACGGCTAAGGTAGCCGGGATACCGGTTGTCTTTGCCGCTACCGATTTCGCCTTCATGGGTGGAAGCATGGGTTCGGTGGTCGGTGAAAAGGTGGCAAGGTCAGCCCGACTTGCCCTGGCCGAACGCAAGCCGTTCGTCATGCTTACAGGTTCAGGCGGTGGAGCGCGCATGCAGGAAGGTATCCTTTCCCTGATGCAGATGGCTAAAACCTCGGCCGAGGTGGCCTTACTGAAGCAGGAGAACATCCCATATATCAACATACTGACACATCCTACCATGGCCGGCGTCATGGCTTCATTCGCTTCCCTGGGTGATATAATAATCGCCGAGCCGGGGGCATTGCTTGGTTTCACCGGTCCCAGGGTAATAGAGCAGAATATCGGCGTGAAGCTTCCACCAGGTTTTCAACGCTCCGAGTTCCTTTTAGAACACGGCTTTGTCGACATAGTCTGTTCACGCCGAGAGCTGCACGATACCTTAGTAAGGGTTCTGGACATACTGGTTAACCCGGTCAGGAAAGGTTAGCTGAAAAAAAAGGGGAAATCAGGCGGCCTCTGTGCCGCCTTTTTTTCCTCAGAACAATCCTACGTTTTACCTAGGTTTTAACCTAGGCAATACGACCTATTGACACCCGCACCCCTGAACCTAGAATCATACAAAACGCTTTAATAAACCTTAGGAGAAAAATGAGATTTAGACCCTCGATGATAGTTTCTACACTAGCTGCGCTGCTGATGCTATCCGCTTCGTTATGGGCATACGATGTTACACCCGATATGGCGAGTGCAGCGGCCCGAACCCACATTCAATCGATGCAGGATACGTGGGGGTGCATATCCAATCTGGTTCAAACCGGATTAGAATTGGAAAGAACCGTACCGTTAATCGGCGACGGGGATGATACGGTAGGTTACGTAGCGGAACTTACCCCCCATGGATTCGTTCTGCTTTCGGCAGACTCAGAGATATATCCTGTCATCGCCTATTCGTATAGAGTGGATT
>WJJO01000396.1 GCA_014729665.1 Caldifarciminota bacterium | reverse complement strand
TGGCCGGGATGGTTGAAGATTACTTCATTAAGGTGCGAGGAAATCGTGGATCAAAGAACTGAAGCAGATCTGAAAGAACCGGCCGCGGAAAGTTTTCGGGATGAGCTTGCAGATATTGGACGCTCGGGGAAGGGATTATTTAAGAATAGAGGCTTCAGGCTTTTTTCCGCTTCCCAGGGTGCAAGCCTGCTGGGGGATAAACTCGGCTACATAGCTTTAATTGAGATGGTCAGGGCACGTTTCCCTGAGACCTCCAGCCAGGTTCTTGCAACCGTAATGATAGTCATGTCCCTGCCTACACTGGTCTTCGGGCCCTTTTTCCTGATGCTGGTCGACCGGATGAAGAGGAAGACCGTTCTGATTATATCGGATGTAGTCCGGCTGGCTGTAACCATAGGCGGACCCCTTGTCATTATGTTCGTTCCGGGTGTTCCAGTTTACTGGGCATTGATGATAATCCTTTTAATATTCTTTACGTTTACCTTTACATTTAACTCGGTCAGGTTATCGATCGTTCCCGACATAGTACGCAACAAGGAGCATCTACACGGCGCAAACTCTTTCTTGAACTTCCTCAACCGTATTTCGGTGCTGGTGGGGATTACGGGTGGCAGCTTCCTTGTGGTTCTGCCCTTGTGGGAAAAACTGGGTATCGAGGGTTGGTCTTCCGGATTCTTTGCCGACGGTTTAACCTTTGCCGTCTCTGCGGTGGCCCTTCTTCTACTCAGGGTAAAAAGCCATCTGTTACCGGCACGCAAACAAAGCCTCGGTGAGGCCACAGAAAAAATCTCCGGGGGCTTCAGGGCTATGGGTGAGGTTTTGAAGTTTATCTTCCGCAATCCGGTCGTTTTGGCAGGCATCTTATCCATCATCCAGTTCGGGGTGTTCAATACGGCCATGCTTGTTCTTATAGTTCCAATCGTACAAACCCATCTGGGCCTGGGGACACAGGGGGTTGGAATACTCGGACTTGCCGTGGGATTGGGCTTTATCGTGGGTTCGGCTTTGTACGGATTCTTCGGGAAACGTATCCCAAAAACTCATCTGATTTTCATAAGCTACGGGATGATTGGCGTATCTATGGGTGCGGTGGCTATTCTCCCCTTAATCGGTCTTGCTCAGGCGGGCCGTTTCTACATCTATATCTACATGGGGGTGGTGGCATTTCTTGCCGGGATTCTTTATCATACCATCAATACGGCTCACGATACCCTGATTCACGAAGAGGTCCCCGGTTTTATACGGGGCCGCATCTTCTCTGCGCGCGAATGGCTGTATAACTTCAGTCTGGTCGGCACCGCGCTGTTGCTCGGGGGAACTGCTTATCTTGCCCATCCATTCTTTCTGACAGGCATGTGCGGACTGTTTTTCGGCCTCACCTGTCTGGTGGGCATGATTTATGTCTGGGCGAAGATAGGCAAGGACAACAACGGGTACGATTGATGCTTACAATCCTCGAGTTTCACAACATCAGTCATCGGGGCATCGGTTGGACCAACGTACCCCCTGCACGTTTCGCAGATATCCTCGACTATCTTCAAACGGAGACCGAAATCATCGATCCCTGTGATTTTTACAAGTATCTGATGCAACCCGAATCAGCAAGGCCGCCAAAGGTTATGCTTACCTTTGATGACGGTTATGAGGAGATATACACAAGGGCATTTCCACTGATGCGTGAACGCGGGCTGACCGGTATGGTATCCGTAGTGGCGGGATTCACCGGTTCGACCAATAAATGGGACATCATGGGTGGAGGGTTAAGGCATCTGGGATGGGATCAGGTTTCAGAACTAATTAAATCGGGCTGGATAATTTGTTCCCATACAATGACCCATCCCGATCTCAAACGCTGTACCGATGATCGTCTGGACTGGGAGTTGGTTGAATCGAAGAAACTACTCGAATCCAGACTCGGGATCCCGATACCGGCGATTGCATATCCCTTCGGACGATTCAATCTACGGGTTCTCGTTGCAGCCTGCAGGGCCGGCTATAAATTCGGGTTCACGGTCGGTGCCGAGAGGTGGAAAAGGAGGAGGGGGCCTTTAACCATCCGCCGCGTTCCGGTATACCAGATTGACCCGGATGCCCTTATCAGGGCAAAGGTCAAACCTAATGGCCCGGTCAAAAGGTTCGACGCATTAAAGAATCGAGCCTTTAACAAGCTTTCACTCGCTACCAGCTTCGTACACCGTAACTCTTACAAATACATCCCTCAACTTCCGTAAACGTTCTCTAACTGTTGCCTTGAAGAAAACAGATTCAGACGGACGCAGGCAGGGGCAGTTCATGAACTACCCCTGCCCCTATTGATCCTTTCACCTGAGGTAGATGATTTTGCTGACTCGAATTTCTTGCTCGAATCTAAGTCTTGCAAAGTACACCCCGGTATTTAACCCTTGCTTGTTCCAGTAAACCCTATGACTGCCTGAGGTGGAAAATCCGCAGACAGGTTTTGATATCATCCGCCCGGCAGCGTCGTATATGGCAAGGTTTATGTGTCCATCGGCCGGCATGGTGTAGTGTATTGAGCCGTCCTCATGATCCAGGCGTAATTCAGGCGAATTGGCATTGACCTCCTCGGTCACTCCGCCGTTCCATCCTGCAATCTGCGCAAAAAGCCACCACATTGCCGAGGCAATCAGCTTCTGTCCGTAATCGTTGGGGAGTATCCCATCGTCTCCGTATCCGGGAAACATAGCCTCGAACCCTTCTACGTCATGAACAGGCTGACCCAGGGTGTCGTGGGACTCTATATCGGCAATATCGAAAAGAATCCTTTGGTTATCGGCGCAGTAATCGCGAACAAGGGAGTTGAATATCTCCTTCTCGTCGTTGCCCCACCTGTCGCTTAAGGGTGCGGTCCACCACACGAAGGTAACGTCGGGAAAGTCGTGCTCCAGAGCGTCCATGGTGGGTTTGTAGAAGCCATGCCAGATGGTATCGGCAGGGATGTCACCCCACCAGTCCTTGCAGATAAAGTCACGTACCGAGAATTTGAAGAAGGCGATATCGACAGCATCCGTAAAGTGCTGCTCACGCATCAATTCGTCGAAATTGGCGCTCTTTACGTCCGGGTAATACCCTCCGAAAGACTTGTGTCCGATGCCGCTGTTCCCGCTGAACCATCCGATATTCATCTCATAGGCGATGTCGATATCGTAGCGGGATGGGTTTTCCCCATATAAATCCTCAAAACCGACCATGATACTGTCCCCTATGAACCTGTGGTAGAACAGGATATCGAGTTGACGTACCGAATCCAAGACCGAAAGAGGTATCCTGCTTGCATCGGTACAGGTATGATCGATTAATATCCGGGCACCGAGGATACCAGAAGAGGTAAGAATGCCTGATATAAGTATCGCGGCTGTAATCCGTCCATGTTTCACGAAAAGCCTCCTTTCGTTCTCCTCAGATTGGCTCATTTTTATGGTATATAATGTTCATAGGTTGTCAACAGCATGATGCCCTCGGTATTGCGACCTTTTCTTCCAAAGGAAGAAAAGGAGCATAAAAAAATGCCCTGCACAGGCAGGGCATTAGGATCACGGTAAGAGTACAGGAATTTTCCTCCCCTCCCACGTTCAACCAAGGGAGCTAACGTTCCTGTCCTCGTCCCAAGTGAATAATTTCCATAGATCTATGCAATTCCCGGCTGAAGATTCTCGCCGGTTAACTTCTTTGCCTTCTTGCGTTTCAGCCAGCTTAAAGCATTTACTTTCCGCATAAAGGAGCGTGCATCTGCATACACCGCGATATCCTTTGCGATGAACTCAGCAACCACATTAATCTGAGGTCTGCCGCTGATTACCGCCACGCGGCCCGCTTCGATCGCCGAAAGCCCCAGAGCTATTCTGTTTCTCACATCCTCGTCCGGGAAACCTTCGATGGCGGAGATGTCTATAGCTACGTGGGAAGTGTCATTAACTTCGAGTAGTCTCCGACTGTCTTCGAACAATTTATCAAGTTCGGCAAGTCCACAGAAGCCCATGATTCTTATCCATAAGAGGTTATTTTTTTTGTCCAGCCAGGCGTGGTGCTTTACCATGCGTACTCCTTTAATATCATGATTAATTATTGGAGAAATTGCACTACAGGTCAATACAAAAGAGACCCTAGGCGGTGTTATAAGCAAAAAGACCTACGTGAGGCATGAGTTACCTAGGTACAAGATTCATTCGTGAGTTAAAAAAAGTACTCGGAATCCAGGGGTGCCCGGGGATGCCAGGGATTAATATCCAGACAGGTGTCTTACTGTACGGCAAACCCAGTGCGTTGAGTTTCTCCACCCGATTGCGGAGGACCTTCGGCGGTTGGCAAAAAGCGGCGAATGCCCTAGACCAATCCCTTCTTGAGCGCGAAACGGGTCAATTCAGCGGTTGAATGAACGTCCAGCTTCTCCATCAGATGTGCTCGGTGTGTCTGAACTGTCTTGAAGCTTATCTTTAATATCTCCGATATCTGCCTTGAGGTATAGCCTTCAACGATAAGCTTGAGGATCTGGCGTTCACGTGCGGTTAGTTTCTCCACACCGTGTCTGGAGGAGCGCCCTTTGCCGTTCTGCAGTTGTCGGCGCAACTTTTCTGAAACAGAGGGTGAAAGGAAAGTCGATCCCCGGTAGACACTGCGGACCGCGGAGACGAGGTCGGAAACAACCACGTCTTTAAGTATATATCCGGAGACACCGACCTTGAAGGAATCCACTATATACTCCTCATCGTCATACATGGAAAGGATGAGGATGCGTACCTCGGGCTGCTTCTCCTTTATCTTTCTTGCCGCCTCTACACCGGATAAAAGGGGCATAGCCATGTCGAGAACGACAACGTCGGGTTCAATATCCAGACATGTCTCGACACCCTTAAGACCATCTTCCGCCTCACCCACCACCTCTATGTCTTTTTCCTGTTCCAACAACGCCCTGATTCCTTTACGAACCACGGTATGGTCGTCAACCAGGAGTACTCGTATCTTCTTATCGGCCATTACTCCTCCTGTCCGATTTTATCCGATATAGGTGTAATTTCAACCTCTATGATGATTTTCGTTCCTCGTTCCGGCGAAGATTCTATATCGAGTTTCCCGCCGATATAAGTTATCCTCTCCAGTATGGACCTCAAACCAAGTCCACTGGATTGAGCCTGTGTTTTGGGTACGTTGAATCCCTTGCCGTCGTCGGTAATAGTTACGGTAAGGAGAGGGGATTTGTAGTCGAGGGAGACCTTTATTTCATCGGCGTTGGCGTGTTTTAAGGCGTTGGTTACCGCTTCCTGTATAATCCTGTAGAGCATTATTTCCGTGTCCGAGTCGGTACGGGGAACCTCGTTTCGCTCATCCAGGATAAACCTCGTTTCGCTTCCTTCTGTAACCGAACGCGCAAGCGCCCTTACCGCCGCGTGAAGTCCCAGATTGTCCAGAGCCGGCGGACGGAGTTCGTAGGATAGATCGCGTACGAACTTCTGCGTCTCCTTGACCATACCCTTTGCTTCACTCAAACGTTTGTTTGCCGAACGCTTGCCTTTGAGCTCAGGTGTAGATAGAAGTAACGCAACACCTGTCAGTTGCTGGGC
Organism: Caldifarciminota bacterium; assembly: GCA_014729665.1. Classification (GTDB taxonomy): domain Bacteria; phylum Hydrothermota; class Tepidihabitantia; order B3-TA06; family B3-TA06; genus WJJO01. The sequence continues at coordinate 1,221 of WJJO01000396.1, read as the reverse complement.
GATTTCGTCGTGAAGGACCCTTGCGATACGGCGGCGTTCATCCTCCTCTGCCTTTACCAGTTTGAGGTTGAGTTCTGTAATGTGACGTTCTCTCTCCCGAAGGTTTTCGTACGATTCTGCCAGTTCTTGCGCCTTGGCCTCGGTGGCAAGACCAGCCGAAAGTATCTGTGAAGCGGTCCATAAAAGCCTTATGTCGTCTACGTTCCACAATCTGGGGAGCTTGGCTTCATCGAAACCAATACCGCCCCAGAGTTTTCCTTCGGCGAAGATCGGCAGAACCAGAATGGAAAGGATGCCTTCACCCTCAAACCATTTGCGTTCTTCGGGGGGAAGCTTTAAGGTCAAACCGTGTATATCCTCCCCGGCCGATAAAGATTCAAGCCAGCGCTCGAAGCCCTCGTTGTAGTATATTTTGTCCATCTTGTCGTTGTCAAGTTTGGGGTTTTGCTCCGAAACCCACCTTGTACGGCGTTTCATGTAGGGCTTCGATTTTTCATCTACGTGATGGGAAAACACGTATACCCTTGAGACGTCGGTTACCTGTCCAAGCCTTTCCATGAACTTGTAAAGAGATTTATCGGTTACGCCTTCTGAAAGGAAAAGCGAAGAAACCTCGTACAGGGATTTTTCATATTTCAGCCGCAGCCTCAATGCGGTTTCGCCATGCCTGCGTTCGGTTATGTCACGGGCCATCCCCTGCATTGCGGTAATCCTGCCCGACTCGTCCCTGATCCAGTTTCCGGATATGGAGAGCCAGTGTTTTTGCCCTTCGGAATCGAAGATCTCGCAGTCAACCTCGTGTCGGGGATATCCATCCCGCAGGGATTTGGAGAATATAGCCTTCATGGTCATGAGTTCGTCGGCGGGGAAAGCCGAAAGCAGAAGCTTCGGGTTTTCAATCAATTCGGAAGGGTCATAGCCAAGGTTTTTCACCGCAGGGGATATGTACAGGAGTTCACCCTCTCTGGAAAGGAGGAAGATAATATCCGATGAGGTTTCGACCAGGGTCCGGTATCGTTGTTCGGATTCGGCCCGGGAATCCTCCGCTATTCTTCGTTCCTGTTCCTCGAAGTAGCGGTCTATGACCGTGGTTATCAAACGTACGCTGGTTCGAAAGGCTTCAACCTCGCTATGATCCCAAATCCTTTCTCTGCGGCAATCGTCGGCCCCGATGAAACCGTAGAATCCGTTGTGTGAGTTAATGGGCGCCAGCATTACCGA
>WJJO01000395.1 GCA_014729665.1 Caldifarciminota bacterium | reverse complement strand
GCCTACGGCTTCCCTTGCTTTTCTGCAAGGTTGAGCTACGCACCCTACGTGTCAAAGAAGAGATGGTCATCTTCATCCTTTCCCGCTCGTTTAACTGTATTTGCAGAACCCGGATTCCTGCCCGTATTCGAGGACGACTTTCACTTCAGGGCGGGAAGCCGTTTCCTGTTTCCGATGCCCTTCTATTCATTACCCCTGTCCCTGGAGGTAGGTTGGGCCTTCAGCAGGTTTTACTCCGACGAAGAGGACGGTTTTTACCTGCTGGCTTCGGCCAGTCTTGCAAGGGTAGAGGTCCCGTATCCTGAAGGTCAAATCCGGACGACTCATCTTGCGTCCAGAACTCCACCCGGGCTAAAAATCTGGGCAGGATACGAGTTCCTGGGAATAGGTCCGGTCCTGCCTTCCGCGGATATCTCAACAGATGGCGGGCGCTTCGATGTTACCGCAGTAAAGATAGGTGCAGGATTCACACCACCGCTTGGTCTGGGGTTTTGGCTGAGACTGTGGATGGGTACACTCTCGGACTGGTGGGGTAAGGGACCCGTTGCTTCGGCACGTCTGGTATACACGCCGTTCATGACATTTGCACCGTCTAAGCACGGCTCATACCGCGAGACCAGGATAGACCTTTTCGCGGAACCCGGTTACAACTACGAAAGACAGTTGCTCTTAAGGACAGGTGTCAACGCTTCATTTTCATTTCTCCCGGTTCTTTTCCCGGTGAGTTTCGAGTCGGGATTAGCTTTTTATCCGAACGGGAATGCATACGGCTCCGGATTCTACTTCCAGGCAACTACCGGCCTTCTGGGCGGGGAATTCACCTTGAAAGAAGGGCCTTCCAGCGTAAGTCACGTCTTCTCAAAATATCGGAAAGGATACCCGGTGGTAATAGCTGAAGGTCCCTCTTTTGCCTACGGTATCACCTGGATGTATCCGATAGATATCGAGATAAACATTTTGAAAGCCGGTATCATGTTCTCTCCTCCCCTGGGACTGGGATTGGGGGCAAGGATGTGGTACGGTACTCTGGGGAATTATGACGACGTATGCTTTTCGACAAGAGCTTCGTTTTTCCCCTTCACCTCACGAATCAACGTGAATGGTTCGTACAGCAGCGTTAGAACCGAGGTTTTTGTAGAACCTGGTATAGGCTTCTTCGGCTCCGACCTTTACTTCAGGACAGGAGGAGCTGCTACGTTCAATCTTCATGAATTAATGCCTGCGGTTACCGCAGAAGTGGGATGGGCAAGGTTGAAATCGAGTTTCGGACAGATTGAATCGGGTGCCTACTTCCTTCTGTGGTTCATACCTTTCCTGAAGGACAGGCCGGTTGAGCCATCGAAAACGATAGCCACTTACTCCATCTCGACACCGGTCGACAGGATAGATCCCTGGACTGGTTTCAGGTTGTTTGAGTTTTCTGGTATGGCAGGAACGGGAACACTTTATACCGATTCGGGAGTCATCGCCGGTATCCAGTTCATTCCATTGAGTTTGGGGGTCGGACTCGGTTCACCTGCGAATTTGAGTCTGTGGGCCAAGCATTCTTTCGTTTTTCTCGGTAATGTTGATTGGCCCATAGCCTCACTCAGACTCGGTTTCTCCCCCTACAGCACCTGGCAGTCCTGGGATGGCCTTGAGTTTCTGCCTGAGTACCAGGGGTATCCAACCGAGCAACCCATGCGCCGGACAAGAATAGAACTTTTTGCAGAACCAGGTATATATACCTACAGGCAAGCTTTTAACTTCAGGACAGGTATTTCGGTTTCATACTCACATGCGAACCTTTTCCTTCCCGTATCCGCTGAGGCAGGTATTAACTACTCGTATTTTACAGAAGATACTGAATCTGAAACAGGATTCTACATTACCGTATCAACAGCGGTTGCAGGCGGAGAGTTTTCCCTCAGTAAGAGATAAAAAAAGGCCGGCCTCGAGCCGGCCATTGACTCTCACTCGTGGCTTCTAGGATGTTTCGGGTATCAGATCCGGGTCGAAGG
>WJJO01000394.1 GCA_014729665.1 Caldifarciminota bacterium | reverse complement strand
GTTATGAACGGGGACATTCAGCGTAACCGAGGAGAAGGATTACTATGGAAAGAATTATGACGGGAAGATTTCTTCTACCAGTTTGGATTTCATTCCTGCTGTTTTGTCCGATGGGGGCGGCGGATATCGAGGGTTGGTTCTTTCACGATGATATCAGACGCAGTTACCTCTTGCACATACCACCTCAACACAATGGCGAGGATTCACTCCCCCTCGTTATTTCCATGCACGGGTATACCGGCAATGCGGCCCAGCTGGCGACCTACACCGGAATGAATTCCATGGCCGATGCGGAAGGTTTCTACGTAGTCTATCCGGAGGGGACGGGTACACTGCAAAGCTGGAACGCCGGTCAGTGTTGCGGTGATGCAGTCGCAAACGATATCGATGACGTGGGTTTCATCTCGGTATTAATCGACAACATGGTTCGTAATTACGTAGTGGATACCCTTCGTATCTACGTTACGGGGATGTCGAACGGAGGGATGATGTCTCACCGGTTGGCCTGTGAACTTTCAGAAAGGATAGCCTCCGCCGCACCGGTTGCCGGGGGATTGATGCTTTCCGATTGGGAAGAATGCAAACCCCAAAGGTCGGTTCCTGTTATCCACTTCCATGCGGTCGACGACGGGGTCGTCCCCTATTATGGCGGATTCTTATACGGTATCGATTTCCCCCCGATAGACTCCGTGATGCAGGGATGGGCCGAGCGTTCCGGATGTGATGTGGGTCCGGACACGACCGATACTGAAGGCGCTTTCAGCCGGAGGTGGTATCAAAGCGATGGGGATGCTGAGGTTATCCTGTGGACAACAGAAGACGGGGGTCATTCCTGGCCCGGGAGACCGGGTGGTTCTCAGGCGATATCTGCAAACGAGGAGATGTGGAAGTTCTTCGAGGCTCATCCGATGCAGGCAGGAGAGCCTGCGATCAACGAAAGGCCTGAGGTAATCATCTATCCGTTGGTTCCTGCGGTGTTGGCAGAGACCGTACCTTTACGTTTTTCCCTAAAGCATGCCGATGATGTAACCATAGGGCTTTACGATGCTGTGGGCAGACGCGTTGCCGATCTTAGCCCGGGGATTTTGCCTTGCGGCATGCACTCCATCGAAATCGACTGTTCGGGGCTTTCTGCAGGCGTATACTTCTGCCGCTTGAACACGTCTTCTATCAGGCAAACTTATCTCATCAAGGTAGTTCGTTAATACAGCAATTCCGGATTGATATATAACAAATGCGGGACTGGAAGAACTTGACACCCGTGTCTTCCCGTATATGCTTGCACATGCGTATTCTATGGATAGACGACGAGATTGAGCTTCTTAAACCCCACATCTACAGCCTGAAGGAACAAGGCTACGAGGTCGATACCGCGACCAACGGACCTGACGGTCTGGAACAGGTCAAACAGAGAGACTACGACCTGGTCCTTTTGGATGAGATTATGCCGGGTATGGATGGAATCGAAACACTCACCGCTATCCGGGCGGAGAGTGAGGACGTCCTGGTAGCAATCGTTACAAAGAGCGAAGAGACCGATCTGGTAGATTCTGCCTTCGGTAAGCTGGCAGACGATTTTATAATCAAGCCCATAACCCCGACACAGCTTGGTTCGGCGATAAAGAGGCTTCTCGAGCGCAAGAGGCTGGTTCGCGATAACCTGAGCAGGGAGTACAGCCAGGAGTTGATGCAGGCCGAGATACCCGCCGACTGGGACGGATGGGTCGAGTCTTATCGCAGCAGCGTTCGCTGGGAACTACGCTTTAAGCGTTTCGGAGATCAGGGGCTGCGGGATCTCGGTGATGAAAGACGCGAGGAACTGCGTCGTGAATTCAGTCACTACATAGAAGAAAACTACCCGGGCTGGTTGAAGGAAGGCGGCGGCCCCGTTTTATCCCCCGATATCCTCCCCAGCTTCGTATTTCCCAATCTGAGGGAAAAAAGAGAGGTAGTTTTATTACTGTTCGATTGCATGCGTCTCGATCAATATCTCGTCCTTTTGCCCTTCTTTAAGGAGTTTTTCGATACGCAGACCGATTATTACTGTTCTATTCTCCCGACGGCAACCCCGTATTCCCGCAATGCAATATTTGCAGGTCTTTATCCATCGGAGATTGCGGAAAGATATCCCCGATAC
>WJJO01000393.1 GCA_014729665.1 Caldifarciminota bacterium | reverse complement strand
TGCTTGCGAGGTTAAAACCCAGGATAAAGCCTGCAATTGCAAGCATAACCTTGAACATCCTGTAGCCGAAGAAGCAAAGAAGGATGCCGACCAGAACGAACGCAACCGGGATGATTGCAGTTGTTATACCTGAACCGTATAATTGATAAGGCAATGATACCTCCTTTCAAGACAGGAAAGCATATAGAAGAACCGATGTAATGTCAAGCTTCTTCGCGCTTGACAATGTAGAATACACTTGTATATTCATTCAATGACACAATCCGCCCTGAAATGCCCCGGATGCGGCTTCGAGAATCCTTCAGGCTTCAGTTTCTGCGGGAAATGCGGTTCGGCTCTCGTCGGTGTCGATGAAAGGATAACAAAAACCGCCATCGATTCCGCACCAGCGCAACTTAAAGAGAAAATGCTGGTCGAGTCACGGAAGATAAAGGGTGAACGCCGCAGGGTTGTGGTGATGTTTGCAGATATCTCCGGATACACCGAGTTATCGCGAGATACTGATCCTGAGGAATTGAAGGAACTGGTGGACGGCGCTATACTTAAACTTTCCGAAGTCGTACACCGTTACGAGGGCTACATAGATAAGATTATGGGGGACTGCCTGATGGTGCTTTTCGGTGCACCCATAGCCCACGAGGACGATGCGGATCGAGCCGTACTTGCAGCATTCGATCTTGTAAAAACGATAAAGAAGTACGGCCGAGAGAAGACGGCTCGACTGAACCTCAGTGTAGGTATTGCACGTGGACTCTGCTACGCAGGGGAATACGGCAGACCGGGCGATTATACGGTTATCGGGGAAGACGTGAATCTTGCAGAAAGGCTGGAAAAGATAGCTCCACCCGGTGGAGTCTATGTATCAAAAGGGGTCTACGACCTTACCATAAACAGGATAAACTACGTCAATGAGGGTTATAGAAACCTGAAGGGGGTCGGCAAGAGAAGGGTTTATGAGGCTGTAAGCAGGCGATTTGCAGAAAAGGCAGAGAGACCTTTCGTGGGCCGTAAGCGCGAGATTACAAGACTCGTGAACTGCTTCGAAAAAGCAAAAAATAACAGCGGGGTTTTATGCTTCGTTACCGGTGAACGGGGGATAGGAAAAACCCGTGTATACCAGAAGCTTAAACGGGAGATTCTCGATTACGAGGATTTATTCTTCGGTCAGGCACGCGGAATAGCCTACCTTCGCGGCGAGTTCTATCACGTTCTGCGCGGTGTACTTAGAGCGATTCTGGGGATCGAAGAGGGTTCAACCACAGAAGAATCTGAAGTACGAGTGCAATCATTCTATAGCGAAAGGAAGGAAATTAATTACTCCATACCGTTCATCAAACACCTTCTTTCACTGCCCCTGAATGATGCCGAACTTGCCGCCATTGAAGGAATCGATCCCGAGGAACGGGAGAAGAGTATCGAAGGAATAATATCTTCGACCTTTTTGCATCTATCGGAGGAGAGACCTCTGGTAATAGTTGTCGAAGACGCCCACAGGATGGATAAGGGTTCTTACCGATTCTTTACTTCACTTCAGAGGCAGATTAGGGAAAAACGAATATTAATAATCATGTTAAGCTGGGAGCCTGTTGATGATTTTTTGAAGAAAACCCCGAATATCAGGTTGAAACCGCTTTCAAAAAAGGATACAAGACAGCTTCTAAAGCTTCACTTCGACGGGAAACCCATATCTGCGCGGCTTCTTTCAACGGTAATGAAGATGACTAAGGGAAATCCCCTCTTCGTAGAGGAGACGATAGAACTCCTCAAGCAGGAGAATCTGATAAAGTTCGGGCGCAGCGTTGATTTAATAACCGAGAAGATCGACGTACCCGACAAGGTTTACAACATCGTTCTTGCAAGAATCGATAAGCTCGGCGACCGGGCCAAGGAAACGTTAAAGACTGCTTCGGTTGCAGGCTTCGAGTTTGCAGATATCCTTCTCAGCCGGATAATGGGTATAGATGAGGTTCCCCTTGAGGTTGATGAATTGCATGACAGGGATTTTATAAGATTCTTGAGAGGGTCGGATTATGTATTCGGTCAAGCCAGGATTTATGCGTTCAAGAACGAGATAGTTCGCGACGTTGCCTACGAATTGATGCTCAAGGAGGAGCGCAGGTCCCTTCATAGGGCCGCGGCCCGGGCTACAGAAAAACTTTATGTAAAAAATATTGACGAATACACAGATATAGTAGCCTACCACTACCTGCAAGCGGAAGACGAACGGGCGGCACCCTATCTTCTGACATCGGCTGAAAGAAAGGTAAAGGGTTATCAGCTTGACGATGCTATCGAAACCCTTGAGAAATATCTGGAATTAAAAGAAAATCTTGGGCTTGCCGAAAATCCGCAGGCCTTTTTTGATATTGCCAACACATATGGACTAAAGGCAAACTACGATGAGGCATTCAAGCATCTTGATACGGCTGAGAGCCTCGCTTCGAACGATGAATTCCTGGGAAAGGCCAGGGCATTGAAGGGAAGCTTTTTATTCAAGCTTGGCAAAGAAGACGAGGCATTGAATCGTATGCTGGAAGCCGAGAAGCTTCTCAGCAAAAACAATGATGACATCTGCCGGAACTACGACAACGCGGGTATGCTGTACATGGAAAAGGGTATATACGATAAGAGTATCGCATACCTGGAAAAATCCCTGGATAACAGGTTAAGAAGGTTAGGTCCTAATCATATTGATACGGGGACGAGTTATAATCTCATCGGCGCCACCTTGAGAAGACAGGGCAAGCTTGATAAGGCTCTCGATTGCTTCGATAAGGCCCTCAAGATACACATCTCGATACTGGGTATTAATCACCCGGTAACAGCTAAAACCTACATCGATATAAGTGGTCTTTATTGGAGAAGGGGGGAGTACGATACCTCGATTGAATATCTTAAAAAAGTGTTGAATATACGGAAACGTGTTTTCGGCAACAACCACCCTGATACAGCCGATGTTTACGGAAAACTGGGAACTAATTATCTCTACAAAGGTGAGAAGAGGAATGCATTGAGTTATCTTAGGAAGGGTCTGCAAATTCAGCGCAGGATTTTTGGAGAAGTTCATCCTAATGTCGCCAACATGTACTTCAATATAGGCGGAGTATACTGGAAGATGCTTAATTTTGATGAAGCCCTTGAGTATGTAAACCATGCGCTTGTGATTTGGCTCTCCTTGTTTGGCGAAAAACACCCCAGCACCCTTATCGCATTTAACGGCCTTGCCATTTTGTATTTTAACCTGGGGGATTACGATTCTGCCCTCGATTATTTCAGTAAGGTCCTTGATATAAGGATTTGCCTGCTGGGTCCGGATGATCCCCAAACCGCGACCAGCAGGTATAATCTCGGATGCATGTACATCGATCTGGGTGATTATGCAAATGCCCTGACACATCTAGCGGAAGGTTTAAGGATTCAAACCAGACTATTCGGTAACAAACACAGGGAAACGCTTCTTTCAACCGTATCGTTAGGTCAGGTTTACTTGAAGCATGGTGAGTACAGGAAGGCCATCGAATGCTTTACTAGGGCAAAGGACGGTTTTGCCGAAACCATGGGCTCAAGAGCCGATCTTACAAAAAAAGCGCAATTGAACCTGGCCGACGCCTATCAGAGGATCGGCAGACAAGGGGATGCTTCAGCATGTCGGGAGAGTGTTTTATCAAATGCGGATGAAGGGAAACCCGTTGTGCTTTCTTTTATCTCATACTTGATAGATAATGGACGATTGGACGAGGCACGGAAGAATCTTGATAGAATTAAGAGTAACACGAAGGACAGGTTAAAAAAACTTGAATTCCTTCAGCTTATGACCCGTTTTTACGAAGCATCCGGTAATGAACCCATGGCCGTTGAGTGCACGGACAAAGCTCTTGAACTTGCACGTTCGATTGGATTGAAGCCTCGCCTGTTAGATACGCTTATCCTTGCGGCCCGGGTTAAGAAAGATACCGAGATCAAGGATGAAGCGCTTGAATTAGCCAGACAAATCGGGGATAAATCAAACGAGGAGGAGATTCTTAATGCTCATTCTTAATCCGTAGGATTAAGAAAATCGCAGTAGAATCATAAATTACTTATCTTGAATCTGTCCAGGAATATCAGGAAATCTAGTTTTTAATCAGTGAAAATCTGTGTAGTCTGTGGTTTTTACCCACCTTAATTCGAATTAACGTCTTCGCTTCTTTCCCTTCTTGCGCTTCTTCTTCTTGCCGCCGTGTGAGAACCGTCTTCCGGCTCCGGGCATACCTTGGGGCACCCCGCCTGACTTTGCAAGCTTGCTCATCTGCTGCATCTGGTCGAGCTGCTTTATAAGCTGGTTAACGTCGGCTGGTGTCGTTCCCGAGCCCCTGGCAATGCGCAGCTTACGGCTGCCGTCAAGGATAACCGGGTTCTCCCTCTCCTCGGGAGTCATCGAAAGTATTATTGCCTCGGTGCGTTTCAATTCTGAGGGGTCGAAATCGGCCGCACTCATTCCACCCATCACGCCTGCAGGCATCTTATCAAGTATCTTCGACAGGTCACCCATCTTTGAAAGCTGCTTCATCTGGGACAGCAGATCGTCGAAGTTGAGCCTTCCCTCCATCAGCTTCTGAGCCATCTCGGCAGACTGCCTCTCATCAACCACCTCCCTGACCTGCTCGGCAACGGTTGTGATATCACCCTCGCCGAGGATCCTGGCCGCTATCCTGTCCGGGTGGAAGACCTCCAAATCCTCCAGTCTTTCCCCGGTACCGATGAAGTATATGGGCAGTCCCGTAACGTGGCGGAAGCTTATTGCCGCTCCGCCTCGCGAGTCGCCGTCCAGCTTGGTCAGTATGCCGCCCGAGACGCCTATCCTTGCGTGGAACTCCTCGGTCTGGTTCAGTGCATCCTGACCGACAAGTCCGTCCAGGACTAGTAGGGAGTAGTCTGGCTCGATTTTCCCCTTGATCTCGACCAGTTCGTTAACCATCTCGTCATCTATGTGCAGTCGGCCTGCTGAGTCGATTATTACCAGTTCGTGGCTGTGCTGGTTGGCGTATTTAAGGGCGGACTTGCATGTATCCAGGTTCTTCGCCTTAGCCGACTGAGGGCCGAAAAAGGCCGAGTCCGCTCTTTTGGCAACACTCTCCAACTGTTCGACCGCAGCAGGGCGCTTAACGTCCGCTGCGACAAGGAGAGGTCTTTTGCCGTGATACATCCGTGCTAACTTGCCCGCGTGGGTGGTCTTACCCACGCCCTGAAGCCCCAGAAGCAGGATAACCGCAGGCGGCTTCTCGAAGTGAAGCCTTTCCGCCTTGCCACCAAGGAAGTCGGTCAACTCCTCGTATATTACCTTTAGTGCCTGCTTGCCCGGGGTCAGTGAGTTATAGATTTCGGTCGTTGAAAGTTTTTCCTCGAGTGTTGCTACAAAGGTCTTTGCCGCCTTGTAGTTAACATCGGCTTCCAGAAGGGTCAGCCTGAGTGTACGAAGGAAGTCCTTGATCTCCTTTTCAGATAAGCTCCCCCTTCCGACAAGCTCTCGCTTGAGCTTGGTGAATGCGTCTTTTAGGAGGTCAAACATGAAGTCAGGTTGTAATGGTCAAATGTCTACTAGAATAACTTTGATAGGTACTGCTGGGAAATGTCGTTTGAGGCGCTCTATGTCATAAACTAATTGTTCACCGTAAGAAACACCACTCGACATTTCTTTTTGAAGACCGTGACAAGGTACAATTTCTATCCCAACATCAGCTTTATTCTCATTGAAGAAGTATAGAAATTTGGCCATGTCTATGATATTTGAACCTCAAATATATCGGTTTCGTCATTGTTTGGATTTATATCAGCTCTGAGAAATCCTTCTCTGATTTGCGCATCACTCTTGTTTCGATAAGCTTCAACCACTACAGGCAGCCCACTTTGAACCTCTACAACGACCCAAACCACATCAGTTCTGTGAGACATCACTATCTCCTTTCATTTGACATTAGTCGATTATACCAACCATATACATTGGCATACTCAAGAAAAGTGCAGAGTTCATTCAAACCGCTCATTTGGAATGTTGGACGATTTAATTGCTTAACAAATAAAGAGCGGCGAGTATCATTGGCTGCGATACTGAATCTTGGTTGGATTCTGGGGGCAGTAAGATGAATGTCGTTAAATCTAAGTAATCCAGAATAAATTGGAGTCGAATGTTCCACTTCATATAAAGCCCTTAATTCGCTTGACCCCTTGCGAATCCATATCACGTCTATTTCTTCCAAAATGTGTTTAATAGATTCAAAGCCGTAGGGCAACATATCACGGCCTCTGAAAGAACTGGAAATAGACCAATCAAGCTTCGTTCTATCTTTGGGAGGAATCCAAATATCGAACCCTTTTGTCGTTCCAATCGCACCTAAGAGAGTTTGTATTTGAGAATGTGAGAGATCGGGAATATCCTGCAATTTGTTTGAATCACTTAAAGTCTTCAGTTGTTGCCAACCAAAATAAGCCTCAACATTGAATCTACCTGCTTTTGTTATATACAAGTTTGTACCATCGTCTTGCAGAAAAATCTGTGCCTTATATTGTCCATCTGAGGCAGGTGTGGAGGCATGGAAGACCTCTTCGTATTCCGTGAAGGGTACCAATAAAGGTTCCTTTTGACCATTCCAAAGGAAGCAAATGACAGAAGGATATCCCTCTAATCGCTTCAGATCGGTCTCTCTCAACCCATAAAAGGTAACGC
>WJJO01000392.1 GCA_014729665.1 Caldifarciminota bacterium | reverse complement strand
TATAATAGGATTTCGAACGATTCGGTGTTATATGAAAATGATGGTGAAATCGGTTATCACTTGTCTCCGCAACTTGGTACTTCAATTGATGGAGGTTTGTATTTAGGGCAAACACCTTGGTTTGTATACCTTTCCGAAGCATGCCTCATAGAGTGGGATGTCTATGATTGGGAGTGGGAAATGGGGGTTCATTTCTCCCCCGATATCACAGGTGAGGTATTTATGGGGGGAGGGTTTGGTAAGGCACGCGACGTCACAGCAGCTGCTAAGGCCTGGGATTTCTACGATGAACTAAAAGTCAGTGCCAACAAAGATGAAATTGAGTCTTTGGGTGAGTTGATATCCACAAGGTGGCGTTATCAGTTAAAACACTGGTATTACCCCAAGTATTTTTACCCCGACATCGAAACTCATCTAGCAGATTGCGGTATTGTTGAACGCCTTGAGCCATATCAGACTCTTCGACTGCGTGAGATAGTATTGGGTTTTCCTCATTATAGGCTTTCAGGGAATAGAATCAGAATCGGGATTGGTGGGACGAGTGAACCCTGGTTTTACTGGTTCGGTAGTGGATGGTGGTGGGGTGTACAATCAAAAATCGAAGGCGGGTATCCATTGTCACGGAGATGGCAGGTTAACTGGGAAGGATTGGGCGAGATTCTTACACAGGATTTCTCTAGCATCGAACCGACCTTAAGGGGTCGGGGAGAATTAGTTTACTACCTAGGAGATAGGTTTAATACTTCCGCAGGCATCGATGCATTTTACTGGTCAGTATTCCAGCCGGGTTTGGAATACAGAGTAGGTGTCAGGCTACCTTTAAGTTTGAACTTATATATTGAAGATAAGGTGAATCTTACAGCAACACTATCTTATGATATCCATGGAGGCGAAGACCGTTTGAATAATTCCATGTCTGTGTTCGGCAAATTATGGCTCCAGGCGAGTATCGCCTGGCGTTTGATGTAGGGGGTTGGTTGTGAATATGCTGTTAATCCTCCTTATTGTCCAGATTCAGCCCGATTCTTCGTATAACATCAGGGATTTTCGTATTCCTGAGGCCGGGGCTACGAATCTGCATCTTTATTCTTATTTAAGCTTGCCTTATGATTTTTTTCTCTCCAATCAAGCTTCACCTCCTATAGCATTTGATAGACAAACAGGGGTGATTTACGGATACGGAAGGATTAATTGGAATTTCATGCTGGAGTCGGAAGACTATTTTTTAAGACTGAATTTTAACTCTCGTATAGGTGGCGATTACAGATATAAAAACGATGATTATACTGGTTATATCGATTCGACATATACTCGTGTTAATACTTCATTCGGAGGCTACGTTTTAACGTCATCAGTAGCCGGGTATTACATTGGCAGAACACCATTCTTTATAGGTTTAATTGATAAAATCAAGGTATCAAGCGGATACACGGGTTACAGGGATAACTACGAGGACCTTGATGGTTTTTCAAACGGTATTCAAGGCCAAGTCTTCATTGGCCCTGGTATAGGAAGGATGCGAATTATTAGTCCTGTGATTCTTGCATGGCAATTTCTGGAAGAGAACGACAGCGAAAGCTACGATAACATTGAGAACCTTGCCGAATTCCTTGCCGGAGAGTGGACATATAAACTAAAGCATTGGCGGTATGAGAAATACTTCTATCAGGATTTTGAGAAGATTCTGGCCGAGAATGATATCATGCAGGGACTGTCTTGTGAGGATTTGATGAGGTTACTGGAGTTCAAGTCGAATATGGATGAGGAAAGGATTTACGGTTGCAGGTTATGGTTCGGGACGGGTGGCGCCGGTGCCATCTACAGTGATAACTTCGAAGGTTCTTACACTGCCAAGGGTTTTGTATTGAGATTGCCGGTAAGCTTAGAAGCTGGTTATCCCTTTTCAAGAAGATGGCAGACTTACCTGGATGTAACCGGGTACCTGCTTTCACCTGATTTCGTCGATTGGGAAAGTCATCTACGTGGTGAAGGTGGAATTGCTTACTATATTGCTGATCGATGGAGGGTTTCCCTCGCAGTAAAGGGACGTTGGTGGGATAAATCTCAGACAACCGAAAAATGGGAGAGACCACCTGATCCGGAAGGTATTCACATTGACTACATAATCCTTCCTGCAAAGGGTTGGTGGGTAGACTTTCCTTTGAATTTGAAGTATTATCTGGAGGATAAACTTTACATTTATGGAGAAGTAAGTGCAGGTCGAACTCATCACGAATACCCAAATTATGATGACGGGATAACCGATTATACAGGATTTGATCTTGAAATAGGTCTAACCTGGCGCTTAAGATAAGGGGGGTATATGCTTTACGCTTTTTTGATTCTATCAATTACATCGCAGGTCGACACAACCTACAAGCTTACCGATTTCCGTCTGCCCGAATCGGGAGTGATGGAGCTGTGGCTGGGACTGAACGGGGGATTCGGAGGTGGAGCTTCATCAGATGGGGATGATTACTTTCAAAAAGAATCCTATGCGTACAAGGGCGGTTCCGGGGACGTCAACTTCTACCTTGAAAGGCAGAACGAACGTCACGATTTCACATTTAATATTACTGGAAATATTGATGGAAGTTCAAGTTCTAATGCAGAATCTGACTACCTTGTTTTCCCGATCGAGTATGAGGTAGATATGGGCGGGTATACGATTATCGATACGGTGGCCTACAGGTGTGAACTTGCCCATTTATCTGAATCGATTGACAAGGATTTTTCCGAAGATCTGTTTGTAACAGAAGATTGGATGTATTATCCTTTCAAAAGATTTTTCTTTTTCGGGATTGGAAGCAGCATTAGTTTTGATCACAATACGAGTAATAGAAACTACTGGTCGGATGTTTATACTGATTCCTTGCCAAATTATACTGATACTTCGTGGAGCCGTTCAGTCGGTATGGTTTTAATCTATACCCGCTGCTCGGACTTGGCAGGTTAAGGCCCCTGGAGTTCCCTTCGAGGGCCCTGGCGGTTCGGGATATCCTTACAGAAGAACTCGGGTTTGAGGATAATCCAGAGCTGATACGAGAACTCGCGGATTTGTTTGCTCGAAGGTGGGAATACACTTTCAAGTATTGGCATCCAGACTGGGAGTTTTACTCCGATATAGAACGACTTCTTAGGAAGTATGGTATTGAACCTGAAAAGATGAAGATTCGTACTTGGATGAGGGTTATTGAATCATCGACAATATGGGGATGGGAGGGTGGAAGACCATGTGGAATACGTCTGACATTCAAACCTACATCATCGTGTGAAATAAGTCGTGAGTATTCTTCCCGGAGAGCGTGGAGAGGTGATATATCGTCTTGGCGGGAAAGGTCTAGTAAAACACTTAATTGGGAGATTAAAACAGGTGAGATTGTTCTTGAGGGTGGATATCCACTTGATAAAGCAATACACTTGCAGGGGGATATGAAATTTCAACCGGAGATTTTCTTCAGGAAGAGTTGGGACTATTACGCTGACGATTATGATACAGATTCACTATATGTTTACACGGATTCAACCGCGATAACAAAGCAATTGGAATTAAAGGAATATTATTTTGGATATTCATTACTATTGAAGTATTATTTACAATATAATTTCGATTTTTCTGTTACGTTAGATGGAGGTTTTGATAGGGATGAAAGCAGATACGAGGAAGGAATCTACTATAACGATTGGTGGAACGAGATAACAGTTCAAGGTTCTTACACTCTCAGAAACCGCCTACGTATTACTTTAAGCGGCAGTTTGGAAAGGAAACGTTTCGAAAGTTCCTATCGCTTCGATGAGGTATGGACCACACCCTCGGCAAGTTTCGGGGTATCCTACCGTCTATTCTAGGCACCCTGAGAGGGTGTCCTCCGTTACGATTCTTTTTAACTGCAGGAATACGTTTGCGGAGTAATAATTCAAACCTTCAATCAGCGGATTTGCAGGTTGACATTCGTCAATCCCCTTTTTACAATGGAATATGCTTATTAAGCAGGCAGTTGATGAATTTAAGGAACGCTTGAAGGCTTTGTACACGCAAAGATTAAAAGAACTTGTAATCTACGGCTCCTGCGCAAGGGGGGATGCTACGGATAAGTCTGACATAGATCTTTTAGTCGTACTCAAAGGCAAGGTTTTCCCTGGTGAGGAGATAGACAGAATGATTGATGCAATTACCGAGGTTAATCTGAAGTACGGGGTGCTTCTTTCAGTCTATCCGGTTTCCGAGAAGGATTTTGAAAATCTCAACAGTCCTTTACTGATAAACGTGCGCAGGGAAGGTGTTCGGGCGTGAAAGAGATCACCTCATTAATCAAGAGGGCACAGCGTTATCTCAAAAGCGCCAAACTACTTCTTAAGGAAGGTGATAACGAATCTTCGGTATCACGAATCTACTACGCCATGTTTTATTCCGTTCAGGCGCTACTTTTAACAAAGAACCTGTCATTTTCTTCCCATAAAGGTGTTATCTCTGCATTCGGTGAACAGTACGTTAAGACCGGGATTTTTCCAAATGAAATGAGTCGGGAATTGACGAGGGCATTTGAGAAGAGACAGGCAGGAGACTATGAGTACACGTTCGTGATATCTGCAGAGGAAGCAGAGATGTTATTCGGGGAGGGTAGGGATTTTGTCGATAGAATAATAAAATACCTAAAACTTACCTAAACATAAATCAGACTCGACACGCTGACCGAGGTCATGAATACTCTGTAACGAAGGATATCCGTGAGCCGAAAGAAGATCGACTGCTTTGCGTTCTAATCTGCGGTTTAAAACTCCAATCAGCGCCGAAGAACCCAGCCTTATACACCCCGCCCCAGCCCTTGTTGCCTGTCTGGGTCCCCCATATGATGTAATCCGGCAGTCCTGCACCCGAATAAAGCGTCGAGAAGTAACCCGACTGCTTGAGTCCTTCGTCGCCGATGCCTTCCCTTACAAGCACTTTTTTATCGGGGTTCAACGGATTAGGATATACGAATACCGCGGCGATTGCATCTGCAGGCAGCCTTTCATCACCGAACACGAAACGGTCGCCTGTTATCTTTATCGGCTGGTCTTTTTCTATCCTTGCAGTTACCGCGTTCTCACGAGAACCGCCGAAGAGTATCAGGTTGTACTTACCTGTCATCTCATCCGTTACTGATGTATCCGGCACTATCCTGACCTTTCCGTTTGCCCTGTACCACCATGCCTGAGCTTCGCTCCTGGCCATCGAAAACAGCCTTTCTGTTGCGGCAGAATCTCCCTTAGTACCGTAGACAAGGATGAAGGGTTCGTAGTACGCTCCCTTGATTGGCGGATGGGGAAGGGGATAGGTCAAGGATGTATCTGCAATCCACGTACCTTCATCCAAGGAGAACACCACCGAATCCGATGCGGGAACCGTAAACTCGAAATCTTGATTTACGGTTACGTAGTATAC
>WJJO01000391.1 GCA_014729665.1 Caldifarciminota bacterium | reverse complement strand
TCGTATAAGTCGTAATCACGTTACCGTTTGCGTCGGTAACCGGGGTTTCGCCGGTCGTAAGATACACCCCGTTGAATGCAAAGGTGCCGATCTTCTTAAAGGGTGAAGATACCGCAAGGTATTCGTAGTACATTCCCTCATACAATCCGGGTAGCCAGTTCACGTGCATCAATGACATGTTGATGTCTTTCTGGAAGCCCAGCCCACCCGGGTTGTAATACGCAGCGGATGCGTCATCTGCAATTGCAGTATACGCACCGCCTAAAGCCGTCGGTCGCGAACCGGGCCAGATCATAAGGAAAACTGCCCCGGGGCGCTTTGCCGCGGGGAGCAGACCTGCCGTTAAAACCAACAGCAATGTGATCCTTTTTATCATATGTTCTCAACCTCCTTAAAGTCCCATAATCACAGAAACCATTTCCTCAGATAATGGGTCTTTTAAGTCACTACCCTAAGTATAGAAATAGAATACCACCTGTCAACCTTAAGAACTACACCTATTTTCAAAGACTTGCTCTCCAAAAAAAGATCGCAAATCCGAAGGTTAAGAGTCGGTGAACAAGCAGAAACCATAAGCATTTGATTAATAAGGAGCAGGGGGTGAAGAAATTAGTGTGTTACGGAGGGTTGACAGATATGACAGACAAGGTAAACTCCTCAATGTTCAGACTTCGTTATCTTTTTCCGCTTTTGATACTTTTCTGTGCATGTGCACGTCAGGGGGCTATACCCAATCCCGACAGATTCCCACCTCATCTGAAAAAGGCGACCTCGGTAACACGAACCCAGGTAAATCTTCTTTTTGATGAAAGGCTGGACAGCAAGGCCCTATCCCCCAACACATTCCTCATCACCTCCACCCACGACACGGCTGAGATAAAGTTCATCACAACAAACCCGGTCGTTCGCGACGGAGGCATCATACTCTATACATCCCCGCTGCAACAAGAGGACTACCGGATATCAGGTCTGGTTAGAGACGGTAAGGGTAATTCATCACTTGCAGAAGCCAGATTCATGGCTTCCGATAGACGCGACACAACCCCTCCCGGGATAACGATCCGCCCGCCGGGTAATTCCTTTCCCTACACGATTATCATAGGATTCAGCGAATCAATCGATACTACAAATCCCCTTATCATATTAACAGCCCCGTATACACCGAAGGAGAAAACCGAATATACTTGGGACAGGACCGGAACCTTAACAAACCTGCGAATGGTATCGAAAGACACCACACAAAAAGGGAGTCCGTTCTATGTAGTTCTACTTCCGGGTGCGAGTGATTTTTCAGCCAACCGCGATAAATCGGGGGCCCAAACGTTCATCCATTCCGACACAACACTGGAACTAAGAGATGTAAGAGGAAGAATAGAAGCGTCGGACGGTTCGTCTGCCCGCAGTAGTCTCCTCGCCTTCCGTAGCCAAGGTAAACTTATAGGGATGGGACTTGCCGATTCGACGGGAGCCTTTCAGGTTAGTTTACCTCCAAGGGAAGAGTTCACCCTGAACGCGTACTTCGATCCGGATAAAGATAACCGGTTTGAAGAAAAGGGCTCCCTGAAATTCCCATCTTCACAGGACAGCATCATGCTACTAACCCAACCGCTTCCAGAGCCTGCAGGTATCGAAGAGATCCGGTGAAGTTCCTTAACTGGCTGCTTCGAGGCCTGACGATAGCGGCTTTAGCTCTCCTGTTTGTTCCTGTAATACAATTCCGCATACCTGGTACTCGTTCAGAAGTAATCCTGCTGGTCGACAATTCGGCATCGATGAGCGCGCAAAACAAGCAGGATGAGTGGAAACGGATATCCGAAATCCTTATGAAATCTAAGGTTAGACTTAAGACTTACGCATTTTCAGATTCACTATCCGCCGCTCGAAACCTGAGCAGTCTTCGATTCCAGGATTCAAGAACCGACATCAGCAAGGCAATTGACGGTATAAAATCCATTGATGCCGACGCATACCTCCTGGTCTCAGACGGAAGGCACAACGGCCCGACTACACCCACCGCTTCCGGTTTGGAGATACACCTTTGGACTATAGGGCTCGGTGACAGGAATCTGCCCGATATTAGCATTGAGGGAGCCGAGATTAGGGATTCGACAAACTTAAGAATTAGAATCAGGTCAACCGGAACAGAAACAAGATTAGTTAACCTTTCGGTATTTGCCGGAAAAAGGAAGGTAGCCGAACGCGAAGTCTCGACGGTATCCGACAGACTTTCCGAGGTTGCCCTGGGGTTAAACCAAACCCCGGAAAACTCCGAAATCAGGATACATATTGATTCGGTACCTGGTGAGGACAGGGTTGATAATAACACCTTTATCCTTAAATCCCGACCGGCTTCACGCGATTACGAAGTCCTGTTTCTTTCCGCCTCAATCAGCAGAGAAACCGACTTCCTTCTGGGGGTTCTAAAGACATTATCCGGAGTGGATATTAAAACCTACGTCGAGGTCTCTCCCCAGGTATCTGTGGGTGCGGCACCCGAGACCCCTGACATCGTAGTCATCGGTCCCCTGCGCTCCAATCTCAGCCAAAAAAACATAGATTTGATAAAAGCTTACGCCCGTAAAGGAATCCCTTTACTCTTCATCTCCACAGGCAGCACTCTCCCCCGAGAACTCCAATCACTTTATCCGCTCGATAAACGTCCTGCAACACCCGATATATCAAAAATGAGTTATGCACCGATTTCACACATACTCTTCTCCGATTGGGACCCTGTAACCGCGATTGGAACCAATTCAGGTGAAACCTACTATAAGCTTAAACCGGAAGCAAACGCACTACTGTCCAGCGGTAATGCTACCCTTGCCGCGGAACTCGAAGACAAATCTTTGGCTTTGGAACTTCCGGACCTGGTGGGGATTAAAACCGGTGACATAGATGGTTTTTCAACAACCATTCGCAGGATTATTGCATATCTAATTGAAGGCGATGCATTCCCTTTCTCCTTTTCGGTTAACAGTGCAACGACATCGGCAGTCGATCTCACACTCTACTCAGAGGTAGAACTCGACTACTCCATTGAAACAGTTTCGGCATGGTTAAAACCTGATTCTATTCCGCTGCAGGTTCTGCCGCAATCGAACAAGATGTCTCGACTCATAGGCTCGGTACCCGTAATCCAACCGGAGGACTCAACCGATGTCTCGCGATCCTACCGGTTGAATCTTTCGTGGAGGGGAAACCGCTTTCGTCCAGGACCCGAAATAACCGTAAGAAAAGCACCGGGAGAGGGACCTTCTAAAGGTTCCAATCCTCAATTACTCGAACATCTGGCGGCACAAGGGGGAGGTAAGGTTCTTGAGATTGACCAGCTTGATGACTGGTCACTATCGCTCCCCAAGGGAAAACTGATTATATTCAAACCATTGGAAACCCCTTTCATAGTAATCCTGATAGGATTACTCTTCATCTTAGAGATATGGTACAGAAGAAGAATCGGTTTGCCCTGATAGGACTTCTTGCAGTCCTGGTAATACCCTCTATGACCTGGGCAATAGACGACACCTTACCTGCAATTTCCGGCAGCGATTCTTTATCGGCAGAAAAGGAAGAGACAATAGATACCCCGGTTAATCGAGAAGGGGAGGAAAAACTAAGCCTTGCAGAAACAATAGCCGGCTGGATGTACGATAATAATCTTGATCCGCGTCTGGTTACATTCATCATGTCGATGCTCCCGGTCTCGGAACTGAGGGGTGCGGTGCTTATCGGCATCCCCACCTACGACGGTCCGTGGTGGCACATCTCGCTGATCGCCCTTGTAGGAAATCTAGTCCCTGTGATACCCATACTGTTCCTCCTCGATTTAATTATGCGGCTTCTGGGAAGGATTGGTTTCTTCAAGCGGATATTCGATAAGATGAAACGCCGTGCAAGGCGCAAGGGCGGTCTGATAGAACGCTACGAGTACCTGGGGGTATTTTTATTTGTGGCTATCCCGTTGCCTTTCACCGGTGCGTGGACAGGATCTTTAATAGCATCTGTCCTTCGAATGAATCCCTGGAAATCTTTTGCAACCGTTTGCGTGGGGGTGGTTACAGCCGATATCATAATGACCTCCTTCGTACTCCTCGGTTGGTGGGGGCTACCAGCCGCCGCAGTAATTCTCCCTGCACTGTGGGGTCTTTCTAAGTGGCTGGAACGCCGCGGGAGGAAACCGAATTAAACTGATAAAAGGCACAATCCCTTCATATTCATCGATAACCGATATAACCTTAGACAGTTCACCTGATTACTGCACTGGATACGGAAAAAAATCCCCGGCAAAGCCGGGGATTACAAAGCGGAGCCGACGAGAGTTGAACTCGCGACCTCTAGCGTGACAGGCTAGCGTTCTAACCAAGCTGAACTACGGCTCCGTACCTTCTTCGCAAACTACTTCACATTTAATGTATCAAGTGCAATCATTCCGAACAAGATAGGAGTATAAATCAAAACAGGCCCGTGTCAACCACGGACCTGTATATCTATCTCTTACCTTCAGTGGAAAACGAACTGTACCCTCGGGTATTTCGGATCTTCTCGAACCTCGATGGGAACGTTCAGAAGTCTTGGAGCAAGATAATCCCTAGCCGCCTCTGCAAAATCGATATCGGATGAGGTAATTATCAGCTGAGAAAAACCGCCTTCCTTAAATCGATTGGTCACTATCCGGTAGTAATCGGCCACCTTACGTGAAACCTCGCCGTAGATGTTACTTACATCCATCTCCGTCTCTTTTATCTCGACTACGTTTCCGTAAGCAATACCTGTAATATCGATGGTGCCGCCGCCTTTCCGGATTGTTCCATCGTTCTTTGTCCTAAGCCTGACATTATAGGTATAAACGTCCCCTACAGACATGACCCGACCGTCCTTTCCGCGGCCGTCCCATTCTACCGTCTCCGGAAGAGAACCTTTTCCTTCAAGTGTACGGAAGCTCCTGCCGGCCATGTCCAGTATCTGGATTTCCCATGTAGCAATCCCTTTCTGGCTGTACCTAGCTACATCAAGGCGGTAGCATTCCTTGTCGAAATCGTATACGTCGGAAACAACCACTGGTGTTCGCAGGTAATCCGGATCGGCCATAAATGCAGAGCGGCTTATGGTTTTTTCAACGTTTACACCGAGTTGGGGATCGAGGATGAAACCGCTTCCCTCGAGAAGCACCTTAACAGGCAAGTAAGGATCAACTTCGTAATAGAAGGCCATGGGCTTGAACTCAATATCGTAAGTTACGATTATATCGATACTGTCTAATGACGTTTCAGTTTGTTTCCTGGTAACGTTTTCTTCAGCGTACAACGTGCCGATTCCAACAATCAACACGGCAAGGCAAGTTACACTAATGCGTTTCATGATAACCTCCTTTGGCAACATAACGCCTTTGCGGGATGCAGCCTGCGGCTGCATCCCAATCTTCTCTTAATTGTCTCGGTGGCTATCAGTGACTATTTATGCTGCGCTTAACCTAACGCTATGCTGCTTTATTACTTCCCCTTGACCCTTCTTGACTGGCTAATTAAAAACGAACTGCACCCTTGGATACTGTGGGTCCTCCTGAACGTCAATAGGGGTGTTAATGAGACGCTCGGAGAGATAATCCTTGGCTGCTTCGGCAAACATGCGATCCGATGCGGTGATAGTAACCCTTGTGTAGCCGCCTTCCTTGAAGCGATTCATCACCATCTGGTAGTAATCGGCAACCTTACGGGAAACCTGGGTACCGTAGACATTTTCTACGTCCATCTCAGATTCCTTTATCGATACAACGTTTTCGTAAGCTACGCCGTTGACATCGATGGTTCCTCCACCTTTACGGATGGTAGCTTCTTCCTTAGTCGTCAGTCGGACATTAAACGTGTAGACATCGCCTACGGAAAGAACCTCTCCGTTTTCCGAACGGCCATCCCAGGTAACGAGCTCTGGAAGCGACCCGTCGCCGGTAATGGTGCGGAAATTCATCCCGGCCATATCTAGGATCTGCACCTCCCAGGAGTCTATACGCTTCTGCTGGTATCGAGCCACGTCGAGTTCGATATTTTCCTTGTCCAGATCGTATACGTCGGAGACAACTACAGGCATACGCAGGATGTTAGGATCGGCAGAAAAGGTGCTGCGACCTACGGCTTTCTCTATCTGTTTCCCCAAATTATTATCGAGGATAAAACCGCTTCCCTCGAGGAGAACCTTAATGGGAAGGTAAGGGTCTATTTCATAATAAAAAGCCATCGGTTTGAATTCGACGTCTTGTTTCGCTGTAATTATCTCTTCGCCGAGGTTCTCTTCGGGTGCCTCAGGCGGCTGTGCCAACAAACTGCCGGAAATCAACAGTACCCCGGCAATCGTCATTATTAGT
>WJJO01000390.1 GCA_014729665.1 Caldifarciminota bacterium | reverse complement strand
GCATAGAGCACTCCGGCCAACTCCTCATCTCTTCCTTCCTTGTTCAATGTCCAGGGCGCCGCCTGCTCGACAAAAGCGTTTGCTGCAGTTACCAGTTCCCATATCTTGAGTACCGCCTTGCGAAACCGGAAATCGTGCATCAAGACCGGAAGCCTTGCCGCTATATCCCCGGCCGTATCGGCAAGCCTGCCTTCATAACCCTCGACCTTTTTCACCTTACCGTCTTGATACTTCTCGGTCATGCCTAAGACCCTTGATACGAGGTTTCCTATATCGTTCGCAAGGTCGGAGTTGATTCTCTCGACTAAAAGCTCCTCGGAGAAAGAAGAATCCAGCCCGAAACTCATCTCCCGTAAAAGGAAATACCTGAACTGCTCGAATCCGTACTTGCGCTTCATGTCCAGTGGTCTGACGACGTTACCGAGCGATTTGGAAATCTTTGCCTCGTCTACCTGCCAGTACCCGTGGATCTTCAAGGTTTTGTAGGGCTCGAGTCCCATGGCCTTGAGCATGGTCGGCCAGTATATGGCGTGGGGGATAAGGATGTCCTTTGCGGTCAGGTGATGGACAACTGGCCAGTACTTGTTAAACTCGGCACCGTCCGGGTATCCGATCCCGGTAAGGTAGTTAATCAAGGCATCGAACCATACATAGGTTACGTATTTATCGTCGAACGGGAGTGGAATGCCCCAGGGGAGCCTGTCCTTGGGTCTGGATATGCACAAGTCTTCCAACGGGTCTTCGAGGAACGAAAGTACCTTGTTCCGGTGGCGCTCCGGCTCTATGAACTCCGGATTATCCCTGATATGCCTTATCAGCCAGTCCTGGTACCGGCTCATCTTGAAGAAGTAGTTCTTCTCGGATATATACTCGAGGGTGGTCTGATGATCCGGGCATTTGCCGTCCACCATCTCCTTCTCCGTATAGAAGCGCTCGCACCCGACACAGTAGTAGCCTCCGTAGGAACCGAAGTATATGTCTCCTGCATCGTAGACCTTTGTCAGGATTCCTTTAACTACCTCCTCGTGGTCGGCATCGGTTGTGCGGATGAACCTGTCATAGGTAAATCCCAGTTCCTCAAAGGTAGACTTGAATATACCTGAAATCTTATCCACGTAATCCTTTACGTCCACGCCTTCCCCCTTAACTACCTGCATAATCTTGTCGCCGTGCTCGTCGGTGCCCGTGAGGAAGAATACGTCTTTCCCGTACAACCGCCAGAACCGGGCCAGGGTGTCGGCAAGAATCGTCGTATAGGTATGCCCGATGTGCGGTTCGGCGTTAACGTAGTAGATGGGAGTCGTTATATAATACGGTTCTTTCTTCACCGGATTCTTCATTAGTAAGTTTACGCACGATGAGAGTTTTATCAAGTTAGGGCGTCACTGAATCTCACAATAATCGCTATACCATCGTTTTCAACAACCGGGTTGACAAACAAGGCATTGCTGGCGATAATCCCTATATGAATTGGGAAAAGCGTGGCGGAGTATGAATACAAAGTCTCCACTTGTTTTCAATTTCTCCGGGAAACCCTCAGCAGACCTTGAGGCTTTAGCGAGTAAACTGAGGCCAGTGTTTGAAGCCAACGGCTACTCGTATGTTCAGGCGACGGACACACCTCGTGTTGCCTTGAACTTCCTTTCAGGAGACGGGGTCAGGGCCTACCGCCGGAATATACCCGAAACCTTCGTGCTTTCACTGCTGCAGGCGTCGGAGGACCCGGAGAATCCCCTGGAGGAGTGGTATCCTTACCTTGTAAGAACACTTTCCAATATGTTACTCGTATACATCCCGGGCAAGAAAGCTCATTTCTTTACACTTGACCTCGGGTACTTTGTGGAGGATTTCGGGGATGACTTCTATACCAGGGTCTTCGAAAGAATCCATCCCATGGCTTCGGCTATCCTTGTCGTTAAGAACCGGTTCGAACCCGACCTGGAACCCGGGCTCTGGGAAGGGGATGAACTCTCCAAAAAACTCGGAGAGGCAGGGAAGAAGCTGGGGGAGTGGGACCTTCTGCCTGCGGCCTTCCCCATAGATAAGATCCTTCCACCCAAGGATTTCCGGCACGTGCAGAGACTCTACGGAATAGGCGGCCTGTCCTACGGAAATCTCTCCGTGCGCAAGGACGAAGCCCGTTTCTGGATGAGTGCCTCAGGGGTGGACAAGTCCAGACTCCGCAAGATAGGCCGTGATATCCTGATGGTCACAGGATACGACGCAGATGAGAATGCAATCGTTCTCTCCGTCCCCTCAGTGGTTGAACCGCGCCGGGTTTCGGTGGATGCCATCGAACACTGGCTGATATACAAGGAACACCCGGAAGTCAATGCAATTATCCACGTACATGCATGGATGGAAGGCGTGCCTACAACCTTGTTCCAGTATCCTTGCGGGACCTATCAGCTCGGGCAAGCAGTTGCCGAAAAGGTGCGCGAGGCACGTGATCCGGCTGAGACCATAGTGGGACTTAAGAACCACGGTCTGACCGTTACAGGACGAAGTCTTTCCCACATCCTCGACCGCATCGACGGGAAGCTCCTGAAGCACGTTCCCATGGGATGAAGGCCCTCCGATACCATCCGTCCGTACCCGCCTATCTTTTATCCAGGATTCTAGCAAAGAAATATCCGGTCGGGTTTCTCCCGCTCAAACTGGTAAATATCCCGGAACCCGAGACCCTATCAGGCTGGAGGAAAGTCGACGTCCGGATGTGCGGCATCTGCGGATCTGACCTGGCTCTCCTTTACGGCAAAAACTCACCAAGGTTGTCGGGATTCTTCTCCTTCCCGGCTGTACCGGGGCACGAAATCCTAGGCCGGGTAGACGGTCAAAGGGTCGTCGTTAATCCGAGTTTAGCGTGCCGCGAACGAGGTCTATCCCCATGTCCAGCGTGCAGCAGGGGCCAGGAGCATCTTTGCGTGAACGTGGCCGAGGGAAATATTTCTGCCGGGATGCTCGGGTTCTGCCGAGACCTTCCCGGGGGCTGGTCTGAGAAAATAACCGCTCATCCTGGACAGATCCACCAGGTTCCGGATAATCTACTAGATGAACGCGCGGTCCTTGCAGAACCTTTAGCGGTCTGCCTGCATGGATTGAGGAACGTGGACCAAACATCCCATAAAAACATCCTGATAATCGGTGCAGGAACTATAGGACTTATATCGGTTAAGCTCCTAAGGATACTAGGATATAAGGGTGAGGTGATCGTCCT
>WJJO01000389.1 GCA_014729665.1 Caldifarciminota bacterium | reverse complement strand
CTTCAGAATAGCCTTCTTCTCCATCGTAGAATACAACAACCTCGATTTCTTCGCAAGGCGTGTAGATGCAGTAGAAGTTCGTGTCCGTGGTACCAATTAGTTCGTTGTCTGCGTATATACGAAACTCGTCATCACTCGATGCAGATTTTCCCCAACAGCCAAAGCCTCCATTACCGTTCCATTCATACGGGTAATCCCACATGAGTCTTATCCCCGCACCCTGGTTGCCTGCTGAATCGGGTATTACTTCGTATTGAAAGTTTCTTACGCTAGGATATTCCCTGTCCCATGCCGGTGTGCCGATAAAGAGAAATGCTGCCCATAGAAGAAAGAGAGCATTTTTTTTATACGCTTCATATATTCCTCCTTTGATAACCTCTGCCCCGCGCTAATCTGAAAATTACTATCTTACTCCATGGTCTATTATCGAAAAGAGATCCCTCTACTCTACCCCTAAGATATCACCGGCTTTGAATTATTTAGATTTCGGTGGTGCGGTATCCATAGGCGTCATCCCAATTTTCTCCTGCACCTTTGCAATCTCGGTTGCAAGATTTCGGTATTGATCGTTAACCTGTTCTATTCGATCCTGAAGAGTCCTCAGGTCAGCCGTCGGAGGTCCCTTAATATCAAGAATCTTCTGGTTGAGTTCTTTCAACTCTTTGTTTACATCGCTTATTTCCTTTTGAATGGTGTTTACTTCATCGTACAAGGCATTGAGTCTGCGCACCGTTTTCTGGTTTGTGCACCCCAGTGGACCCAAGAAAACTAGGAAAGCAATTAATATGTAGATTATCTTCTTCACTTCTCTACTCCTATGTATGAATGAAGGGGGAGCGATCGGCTCCCCCTTAGCAAGTCAGTAAATTGGTTCTCAAGTAGCCAGATTTTCTACTCTACAACGAAGCGAAGACCGCCCTCGGTCTGGTATGCAACGGAGATGTTTACGTGGTAGGTGCCGGCGTCAATGCTGTTTACTATCAGCTTGCCGAAGTGGTCACCATCGTCCCAGCCGTTGGCATTCGCGTCTATCCAAAGACCGTAAAGACCGTTGTTGGAAAGATCACGGTTGGTCAGATAAAGACCCTGGCCGGTTTCGGCAACTATACCCAGATCATCAAAAGTACCGGTCTCCATGGAGACTGCATTCTCCTCATCGTTGAGAGGGGTAGGAAGGTGGTCTGAAGGCGAAGCGATTGCAGGACCTGAGGCGATATAGTAGTCGATCTCTGGCCAGTTTGCTTCGCTGCTTACGGCATAGGTGCCTGCAGAACCGCCTGAGGCGAATCCGAATCCTGAGGGATGGTTAGGGGAGATATCATCAACACTCCACAGGTCTATCGACGATGTAGATACCGCACCGATGTCAACGGAAGAAGACATCTCTTCTTCCGTGCCGTATACCGCAGCGACCTCAATCTCTGCACACGGGGTATATACGTAATCTTCGGTTGTGGTAACCGCCACCTGGGCTGTTCCATCTACGTAAACGATGTACTCGTCGGGCGTACCCTCTGAAGGTGCACTCCAAGTAACGTGAAGCCCGCCACCGGGATTGCCGTCAGCATCGTCAACAACTGATACATTGACGTTGGTTAGGGCACCTGCGGTTGTTCCATTACAACCCTCCATACCGACGAAGGTCATGGCTACTACTGCTACAAGGGCTATGCTTACCCATTTCTTCATATTGCTTCCTCCTTAAGGATGTTTGGTTTACTATTTTGATGTGGGTGGCTTTACTCCACCGCCTCCAGTCGAGGGACGGCTGCCACCACCGCTCTTGGGTTTTACGGGTTCCTTTTCCTCGACCTCTTCACCATGGAACTCTTCCATGTGATCGTCAAAATCGGTTTGGAGTTCGTTGATTACCTCGGTCAGGACCTCAACGTCTTCCTCAAGGTTTCCGATTTTGTATTCGAGTTCTTCGATTACCTCGTCTGAACCGCCCCCACCTCCGCCGAGTTTTCCGCATCCCAGGACTGCACCGCCCAGGATAACGAACCCGGCCACCAAACCTATGGTTAGAAGTTTTCTCATCGCCGAACCTCCTTGGTTTAGGATTTTTATCTTGCACATTCAGTGCTCAGAGTATTCTCAATACCGTTAATAATAACACGAACGCCGTCGTTGTCAAGTACTTGACAGCCCAGTTAAAAAACCTATTATAATCCATAGAGTATACGGTTACGCAACAAGTCGATACGTATCGTTATAAGCATTTAACCTGCGGAAGGAGAAGAGGTTATGGAAAAGACAAAATCCAACGCTACTATACTTTTTTTCGACCTTAAGGGTTGGTACAAAAAAACCCTTGGCAAGGAATCGGCTCATATAGCCTCAGAACTCGATTCCTTCTACGGAGAGGTAATCGACATGGCAAACGTTCACAAGGGACGAATTGTGAAGTTCATGGGCGATGCGGCGTTGCTGATGTTCGAGTCCGCGAACAAGGCCGTGGATTTTGCCCGTGAAATAATCGGCAAACACG
>WJJO01000388.1 GCA_014729665.1 Caldifarciminota bacterium | reverse complement strand
CGCGACGGTAGCCGCCATCGACGAACCCCATCCCTCCTGCTGCTGGTAGGGATTTGTCCACGAGGGGGAACCTACGAAAACGAGAGAAGGGGCATAGGAAGAACGTGCAAGTGATGCGGAGAGTTCGGTCATCCGTTCGGCCCTTTCGAGTGCTGCAATCTCGGGTCTTGCCTTAAGCGCCCTCGTAACGAGTGTGTCAACCCCTAACTCCTCGAAGGCCAGAGTGAAGTCCCCCTCGGCCTGGACAGGCGTCGATACCGGTCTTCCCAGAACCATGTTTAAAAACTGACCTGCCTGGAGGGTGGAGTTTTTTGCCTTTAGTAAATCGGCACGTGCCTGGGAAACCGCCACCTCATCGGCCTTGAGATCCAGGGGTGATGCGTAGCCAACCTTCCAGCGCGCCTCGGTTTCGGTAAGCTGATCTTTAGCGCGCTCCAGATCTTCCTTTGCTATCTCCTGCGCCTTCTCGGCAAGCAGCAGGCCGTAGAAGGCTGCCGTAACCTGTGAGTGGAGTTCGGCTCTCGACATCACTGCTTCCTCACGGACGGCGTCGATGCCCAGCTCCGACATCTCGAGTCCCCAGACGCGCTTGCCGCCCAGGAAGATGGGCACGGTCACCGAGAAGCCCGCAGAGTAGTTGTCGGCAGTACCCATAGGCATCTCTATCGGTTCCATGGGGATGCCTGCAATGTCTGAGAAATCCATAACCATAACGGGTACGGTACCCAGACGGGTATAGGAACCTGAAAAAGTGACCGATGGCCTGAATCCTGCACGTGTCTGTGAAAGCTGCTCTGCGGCCTCGTCAATACCGAGATCTGAGACCGAGAGGCTGGGATTTTGCCGGAATGCCATCTCAAGCGCCTGATCGTAGGTTATAGCTTGTGCGCTTCCCGCAGCAAGTATGAGAAGGGCCGGTAAATTAAAAAACTTCATTCAATCTCCTTTGGGTCGGATTCCTGTGCACGGTAGGGGTAATTCATGACGCGAAGCGGCATTTATGCATATTACCCCTACACCCTCTGTGTTTTAATCTTCTCATTCCTTATCCTCCTTAACCAGTATCCCGTGAAATAAAATCTCCTTTGCAGTTTCGTATGAAACCTCCGACCGGGTCATTAACATTCCGTAAGTCCCGAATACAGTCGCCAGTTCTTCAGGATTCATATCGGAACGCACCTCACCTTTTTCCTGGGCTTTTGAAAAAACGTTCACGAACATCTCCTGGAGTCTCCCCCTGCGGCTGTGCATCTTCTTCATGAAGGTGGCTACTACATGTGGAGGAAAATCGTTATCAGGCATCCCGGTGGACATCAGATGCTGGGATGCCCGGAAAATAGGAGCGTAATCCTGAAGCGATTGCTGTGCGGCGTCGAGTTTTTCTGCCAGAGATTGGTGAGCCGTATCTGTTAAGGCTTCCTCTAAACCTGCAATCAGCTTGTCAACAGCATGGTCTATGACACCGAAGAAAAGCTCGAGTTTGGACGAGAAGTAAAGATAGACCGTCGCCTTCGATACTCCAACCTTAGCCGCCACGTCTTCCATGCTGACCACGTGATAATCGTGCTCGCAGAAAAGCTCGGTAGCCGCATAAAGTATCTCGAATTTTCTAACCTCGGCTGGTTTCCTGTCCTGACTTTTTTCCATCAACTTCCTTTGTAATTTTAGTTTTGACTAAACTAACTAACCAGTCAGTTATAATTAGACGTGATTATAGGGAAAAAGTTTCAGTTGTCAAGGTGTTTCAAGAGCTTACAAGTAGAACTTACTAACCAGTCAGTAAGTTAATGACCTATAAGGCCTTAATCAATATTTTGCCCGAGACTTCTCATTTGATCCTCAAAGTTAAACTGGCCGGCCAGTGATGCTTTAGCGTTAATTTTTCCCAAACCAAAGAGGAGAGTTACCCTAGCTGACGCATAATTCCAGCCAAGGTTGCATTGTCTTCACTGATTTGAATTATTGGCTGCAATCCTGCAGTTTCGGTCAGCCCGCCAGTGTGCGAAGCTCTATCTTATTAGTATCATCTTCTTCGTATCCGAATAACCCACCGACTCAAGTCGATAGTAGTAGACGCCTGTAGGGACTTCCTTACCTGCTTCATCCCGGCTATCCCATTGTACGTTGTATTCTCCGGCTTGCTTAATATCGTTAACAAGGGTTTTGACTCTTTGCCCGGAGACATCGTAAATTGACAAGGTAACGAAGTTATCATGTGGAAGCGTGTATCGAATACTTGTATTTGCGGTGAACGGGTTAGGAGTGTTCTGAGTCAAATAACAAGCAGTGATCACTTCGGTTGGGTTCTCCGTAACACCTGTGGGACCACACGGAAGATCAAACAGCCCATGCCTCCCGTTATTGCTACAAATCGCGAGAGCATACCAGCCAGCATCAGATTCGGATACGGTGTAGATAAAAGATTCACTTTCTCCTGATCCATGATTATCAGCCATGGCCAGCGCAGAGCTTCTGTCCGCGTAGTAAGGAGTAATATCCGGTTTAAACAGAAATATCGCAGGGTCAAACTCTCCGGAATGCACTTTTAAGTCGATTTCGTGTGTCCCCTCCGGCAGGTAGATTCCGCAGATTTCGGCAACATGAGCACTCTGCCACTGAAAAGGACATGACCTGGTTTCAGAATCGTAAATCAGATAACCGAAGGCCTTTACCCATTCCAATGCATACTTGCCTGAATTTTCCTCGACGTAATTGACCTGTGCGGTGTAATCTTCCCCTAACCAGGGGCGTGTATACATTACGATGAAATCGACAGCATCCTCTTGCATCTCGGAGTTTGCCAACAAGTCATTGTCGGGATCTCGAAGTGTAATGTTGCAGTTGTTACCTTTAGGAGGCCTTACACCTAAGATTTCCCATTCACCGTGCCGTTCATCAATGGTGTAATCCCCAGGATTACGAATACTGCTAATCCTTACGTCGTCTATAAGCGGTATGGGATTGTCATCTTGTCGCTGGAATCCGCTCCGTGTGTCAACATGGATAAGGGCGCTGTAATCGTTTATTCGTCCGTGCCCGTAATAATCGTCAAATCCGCTTTCGTCTTCGGCAAGCAGTCCTATCTCATCATCTGAGGTGTTGTGCAGGATTGCTCTGATTTCATTATTAGTTAATGAAGGATCATGAGCCCTCATTAGAGCAGCCAGGCCTGATACATGAGGAGTAGCCATGGAGGTCCCGCTCATCCAATGGTAAGATTTCCCCGGATAAGTACTGAGGATAGTATCACCGGGAGCCACTACGTCAATGTGGTCTCCGAAGTTTGAACCGCCAGTTCCATCTTCACCCCAACCAAGTGCACGTTCATCGTTGAAATCGGTAGCACCGACGGCGATAACCTCAGGATACGCCGCAGGATATGAAGGTTCGTCCGTATTTTCGTTTCCCATTGCCGCAACCAGGACACAACCTGCGGCATACGCACTTATTATTGCATTATGCAATGTGACGCTTTCAACTCCACTTAGACTCATATTGATTACACTAGCACCATTACTAACGGCGTAATCAACTCCACGGACGATCCAATCAATAGAACCTCCATCAGCATTTAACGCTTTGATCGGCATCAGGAGTGTTGTATCGCTGCATTGCCCTGCAACCCCAATTACGTTGTTAAACCTGGCTCCTACAATTCCTGCCACATGAGTGCCGTGACCGCAATCATCCATTGGGTCGTCATCGTATAATGGTAACGATGGGGGCGGTGGTAATGGATTTCCCGGTGGTGATATTGTAAAATCAATGCCTCTATGGTCATCAATAAAGCCGTTTTCATCATTATCTTCTTCATTATCCGGATGCTCACCCCAGTTTATCCAAATATTTGGGCCGAGGTCGGGATGTTGCCAATCAATACCAGTATCCAAAATCCCTACGATTAGACCGACGTCTACAGGTTGAACCTTCCAGCCCTCGGGAGCGTTTTTGTCTGCATCGGGCCAACCGAGATTAGCCGTGTAGCTGTGGAACCCCCATTGCAGATCAAAATACCGATCGTCTGGATAGATACAGGGGGAACAATTTTGTTCGCAGGTATGGTAAATGTAATTAAATTCGGCATACACTAAACCGGGGTCGGCTGCGTATTCTTCAATCAGTGAAGAGCTAATAATCGATTCAGCGGTCACAAACAGGTAGATTCTTCCTAAACCGAGTGAATCGTAAATAGTCGATATTCTGGAATTCATATTGGATGGTTTCGAAAAAACACGTTCCACTCGTACTACCTCATACGCCTCATTCAAGGAGTCGATTGACGGAATCCCCGTGGTCACTACAGAATTCTCGACCGTTAAATCATAATCTTCTACGAATTGAAGCAGGAACTCGTTCTTACCCCATTCTCCTGCAACTGTGCCGGAAAAGATACTACCAAGCATCAAGCCAAGAGTAATCAAAAGTAAACACCTTTTGGTCATCACAGCCTCCTTTGCCTTTCGGCGGTTAGGGTTTCAACCTTTCTCTTTAGAGGGCAACTGTGTTTCTCGATACGTTAGAACCTACCGTATCACGGGGGCTGGAATAGGTTGGTTAGAGTAGGATTGGAATCGATTTACTAAGTTCTTACGTTAATGAGCTTTCATGTGCGTGTCTAGTCCGGCTCATCTAAATCTCGCCCAAAAAGAACTCATTCTCCCATATGGAATAATTAGAACGTTTAATACTAGAGTCTTATGTCTGTCCTATTTACACATATCCGTTTGCCCTCCTGCCCCGTCTTAGGGCAGTCTTTACCTTATTTGAAAATATCATAGTCCTGAATCTTAGTATGTCAACCCCCGTGTAAATCTTTTCGGATTATAGTCTGAAGTTCCCTCTTACTTTTACTTCCTACGCATAGGCTCTGTCTTCACCAGATAGATATCGGTGTTCGAACCATCCGGTGTAGTCGTTACACCGACCACGATGTATCCACCATCGGATGTTTCCTGTACGAAATTTCCAACCTGACCTCCTTCACCGCCGTATTCTCGTGACCATAAGGTATCGCCATTGGCATCAATCTTAATTAGTAACAGGCTACCTTCGGTTGCTACGTCGCAGTTGTATACTAAATCTTTCCCACCGGCAAGGATATATCCACCATCCGATGTTTTTCGAAGTGATAAGATACAGTCCATGTAGGGCATTCTTTTCTTCTCTCCAAGGTATCTTGTCCATAAACTATCGCCTGCTTCATCCATCTTCATAATCCAGATGCCGTCATTCCCCTCTCCTGCCAGGAAATAACCCGATTCGGAGGCTGTGCAAAATGCATCATGGGAGGCGTAAAAGGCCTTATAGTATCTTCTCCAAAGTGTATCTCCTTGAGAATTGGTTTTTAAAAGCTGAACCAAGCTTGAATCCCCGTAATATAAACCTGCGATGATAAATCCTTCATCTGCAGTTCTATATAAAGTATTACTGCATCTGTCAATCCAGGGGTAAGTCCTTTCCCATACGGTGTTCCCCTCTTCGTCGATGTTCATAACAGATACTGTATCCCCAAAACCTCGAGAAAAGATATATCCTCCATCCGGATCGTGGACAACCGAATTGATATAAAAGCCTTCATAAGTTCTTGTCCATAAAGTGTCTCCTCGAGAATCGGTTCTAATAAGATAACAGTCTCGATCGTCAGAATCGTCAGATGAAATAGTCGAACCTGCAATTATGAAGCCTCCATCATTTGTTATCTCTACGAAATTACCTAATCCATCTCCATCATATGTCTTATGCCAAAGTACCTTACCATTTGCATCGGTTTTAATCAGGTAAACGTCTCCACCTTCTTCGAATGAAAAGGTATAGCCTACAATAACATATCCCCCATCAGCTGTCTGGCGAACACAGTTACCGATATCCAGATATCCTGTTCCAAAGCTCTTTTCCCAGGAGGTCGGGGTTTCTAAGGTGACGTGGGTTGAATCCGGATTTTCAACTATGACTTCTTCTGATTGGGATTCCTTTTTACAGGATGTACACAGTAATATTCCCACAACTATCGTCACGCCCCATATTTGCCTTGTCCTTAAATTAACCATAATTCCTCCAGCCCATTGAGGGAGTTATCTAGCTATTAATATTTATCATAGTCCTGTATTTTTACTTGTCAAGAAAAACTACCTACCTCACTATAAATCTCGGGGATGTAGTATATTTATCCGGATCTGCGGAAAACTCCTCAATCCTGGTCTTGATAGCATCGCGCACTCTGCGGAACCCGTCGAGTATCTCCCTCTCCGAACCCGATAGGCTTACAGGATCGGAAAAGGGCCAGTGCAGAGATGTTCCTATCCTGCCGACGAACGACGGACAGTTATTTTCGCCGCATAGGGAAATAACGAAGTCGAATTCCTGATCTGTGAACTCTGAAACGTGCTTTGATCTTTGAATCGATATATCGATTCCCAGTTCAGTCATAACCTCTACGGCACGGGGATGTACGTGCGATGGAATGGTTCCCGCCGATCGAACCTCGAAACGTTCGCATCCAATGTGTCTTAGTAATCCTTCGGCCATCTGGGAACGGCAGGAGTTGCCTACGCAAAGGAAAAGAACCCTCGTCTTCATGATAATAGATAAGTTTTCATTCCGAAAAGAACGCTGTCAAAACTACCATTTTCGATGAAACCTAACAACCGCATTGATTATTGAATGATCTTCATCTATCGAAGGATTTAAGAACTATCAGCAGGATAGCCTAACTGAACTAACCTCGACTTGATGTCCTCCCACGTAGCGGGTTCTGACCATCGGATCCTGGCTTCCTTTGTGGTGATATCAACCTTTACGTCTTCAACACCCTCGAGTTTACATAGCTCCTTCCTTAAGGTTAAAATGCTGTAATGTCCACTTATCCTTGGAATATGCACTATTGTTCTGCTCATTTTAACTCCTAACAGCTTGGAATAAATCTCAATTGGTTCTTTCTTGAACCGGGTAATCGATTTCCCTAAGCCTTGCAGCTATTTCTTCCCATGTTGCAGGCGATTTCCAACTAACGTATACCTCGTGTAAAGGCAGGTTTATTAACACCTTAATTACTCCCTCTATCTCACCCAGTTCCCTTTTAATACTCTTTCCGCAATAGATGCAGCTTATGTTTGGAACGAATGCCGTTTTTTTATTCATCTTTCTTTCTCCTTAGCTCTCCTCGATCGTCCTGGAAAAAAGCTACAATCCTTATTGCTCACTATAAGCAAAATCTCATCGTAGGTTTCTTTTCTGTTACAGCTTAGCATCTTATTTTATTATAGGATTTCTGTAGGGTTGGTCAAGGTCATCTCCACCTAATCACCCGTAAAATCGAGCTTGACTTAAGACGGAATTACTAATACAATAAAAATAATGCAAGCGACCGATACTAAGCTTTCGGCAGGCAATGCCGGTGAGTGTTTTATGGCTGAACTTCTTGGTTATCACCTGCTTATGTCAACGTATAGTAGTCAATCTTCGTCTGAGAATAGAAGAGGGTCCCACTCGGCGGTGCGCGTATCGACGGGTACACGTGGAGAGGAAATAACCCTTACCGATGCAGAGCTTCTGGCCGGTATTAAAGCCGGGGACGTAAAAGCGAGCAGGTTGCTTGTTGAACGTTATCAGAGGCTGATGTATAGTATTGCATACGGACTGATGGGAGACCACAGTGCGGCAGATGACGTCGTACAGGAGGTATTCATCAGGTTCTTTGAAAAAGCGCATCGAAAGGTTCGCAAACCGCAGGCGCTGAAGACATACCTTGCTCGCAGCACAACCAACGAGTGTATAGACAGGTTGCGTCGGGCAAAAAGGAGACGTACACTTTCCCTGGAAGCTCTCGAAGTATCCGAAATTATGTCCGATGATGACACTCAGACCCCTACGGAGAGCATGAAACGCAAGGAACTTGGAGAATTAATCAACCGGGCATTGGATCAGTTATCGGTACGACAGAGAAAAGTCGTTATACTTTCATTTACCGAGGGTTTGAGTTATTCCGAGATTGCTGAGGTTCTCGGTTGCGAAGAGGTAACGGTAAGAACCCACCTGCATCGGGCAAGGCAGCGACTGCAAAAAATTCTGGGACCACACCTGCACGAGTTTGAGGTAGGTTTCAAAAACGATAAGAAAAGGAAACCCGATGAGAGAGAGACTTCGGGGAAAAAACAGATAAAATGAAAGATAAATTAAAAACCGAATGTAGGTTCGCAAGAGAACGAATAGAGGCATACCTTAGCAAGGAA
This sequence comes from Caldifarciminota bacterium, assembly GCA_014729665.1. Lineage (GTDB taxonomy): Bacteria > Hydrothermota > Tepidihabitantia > B3-TA06 > B3-TA06 > WJJO01. Next base: position 547 of record WJJO01000388.1, on the reverse strand, counting down.
ATCGACGGCGATGAGGCCCTCGATATTCGTAATCATCTTCGTACGTGCAAGGCCTGCCGCGAAGTCCTCAACGCAGAAACCCGGCTCAACCGCATGATGCAGTCGGCTCTTAAGCCGCGGGTAGAATCTGGATACTGGGAAAGGACCTGGCCCCGGATACAGGTAGCTATGGTTGCACGAAAGCAGCGTAGTACCAGAAGGATATTACGTTGGATTGTTTCGAGTGTGGGCGTAGCTGTCAGTACTGCCGCCCTTTTCCTGGGGTTATTCCTGCCCTCTATATCCACCTCACCAATCGCTACCCACGATGCGACCTACTTTGCAGATCTTTCACCCGAACCTCCAACATTTGCCGAGGTAACCAAAACAGAAACAGACGATGCGGATAAGGCCGTCGATCTTGCAGTCCTGAGTCTCGGGAATACGCCTCCTTCACAGCGTATAACCCACTTCAAAAACCTGGAGGGGCTCTGAGATGAATCGTACGCACCTCGGGAAATGCAGCTGGTTCGGTATCCTGGGATGCATCGCAGTGTTTGCGGTGATG
>WJJO01000034.1 GCA_014729665.1 Caldifarciminota bacterium | reverse complement strand
GGATTCGAGGCCGATGAGTTGGAAGATGTCAGCCAGGCAGTATTGAACAACCCCGATCAACTGAGGGTGGAAGGTTTCTGCACCCACTATGCAGGTGCAGAAAGCGTAGCCAACTACGTGAGAATAATGAAACAGTACAACACCTTCAATGATAGGGTGGAGTGGTTTGAAAAACATAACATCAACCCCCGATACAAGCACACCGCCTGTTCTGCCGCGGCCCTGACCTATCCCCATACTATAATGGATATGGCCCGCATTGGCATCGCCCAGTACGGATTCTGGCCCAGCAAGGAGATAAGGATGTACAACCTTCTCTCAGACGACACCACCTTCACCAAGGATCCCCTGAAGCGGGTTCTTTCCTGGAAGTCAAGGGTAATGAGCATCAAACCTGTAAGTAGAGGGAAATTCATCGGTTACGGGACATCATACATGGCGCCAAGGGACATGAAGATAGCGGTCATACCGGTAGGCTACTTCCACGGTTTCTCACGCGGCCTGAGTAATCTCGGACACGTATTGATAAATAACAGGAAATGCCCGGTGATAGGGATGGTTAACATGAACATGTTTATGGTTGACGTAAACCATACCCCGGGTGTAGAGAAGGGAGACGAGGTTGTACTAGTCGGCAAGCAGGGAAAGCACGAGATCAGCGTTGCATCATTCGCCGAACTATCAAGCTACGTCAACTATGAGCTTTTAACCAGGCTGCCACCGGAAATACCCAGGGTTATTGTAGAGAATTAGCAGAAAAATTGTATCCCTTTAGTGCTTGGTAAACTGTATGTGTTACCTTTATCTCGCATATGAAATCATTGACACTTCTCCTCCGCCCAATCCTTAATACGCTCTATCTTCCTATGCAAAGGTACGTTCCTGTACTCATCGAAGATAGATTTGAGTCTGGCCGCCAGTTCCTTTTCGTCTGTATCGGGGATACCGTTAAACGGCACGCTCACCTTCATGTCGCCTTTGACCAAAGTCGAGAAGGACTCATCTTCAGCCGAGACCTCAAAACCTAATCTCTCAAGGGCGTCAATGATCTTTTTACCCATGGGCCTTTTATTCCCCATATAGAAAACTCTCCATTACTAGGATTCTAACGTGTATCTAATGCGGTATGTGGCTCGGTCATGTCATACCACTTACCGGTAAATAAATCGTAAAGCAATAGCCCGGTAGATGCCGGAAATCTGTATTGATTAACCGGACGGAAACAGCCACTGTTTTACCTTCTCGACGTGTAAGTTATTGGTTAAATCTGATGCCTGATAGAAGTACGTTTCCAGTTGTTTCTTTAGTTGAAGTTCTCTTCGTTTTGATCCCAATCGAAGAGGAACCGATACCCTGCTCCGTCCGTTTTCCAGAACCGTCTGCCTTTTTCTTACCCCTGTAACCCTGAATCCTAATGCCATCAATGAACGTACAATCTCGTTGCTGGTAGGTTTGCGGGTATCCATTGTATCCTCCAACTAACTTTGGGGTTATCAATGATTACCTTGCATATCCTGCCGTGCAAGTTCTTGGAACACAGTCAATTAAGGGTTTTTTCTCCGTCTGCGTCTCCTCACGGACCTTGCTGCCCGAACGGCGTCTTTTCACACCACTCAATCTTCACCCTTCCCTTCGAGTATAGCAATCTTTTTATCTATGTCAAGGTTTTACGTAGCTTGCAATTCAAGAAATGTTCATATCCTGCCAAACCCAATGATTCGGGTTAAGGACGCCTTTAGTGATACACGATAATCGGTTAAAGCAGACTCCGCACTAGCGGTGCATATATCGTTAATAGACTTTTTTTTTCGGAACAGGAAAGATTACTTTGCGGCTTTTGGGGTAGTCACAATCTCCTCTTCGATGTAGCGAGAGTGCATGAGCGCCAGAAGGGCGGCATAATCCAGCTTGAAGCGTATCTCATCACCGAGTTTGTACTTTTTGCTGCTTTCTGAGATATCGGCCACCACCAGATCCGATGCACCGCCCACCACCTCGACGTCCTGGTCGAACGGGGTCAGGTGCTCGAACGGTACGTCCAGCCTGCCGATATTCAAGACCGCTCTTTTCTTGCGTTCGCCCCCATGTCCCCATTCCCCGGACTCAGGCGCTTCTTCTTCCTCGCCGAACGCGTTTTCGCCCATCTCACCCAAGGGACCGGTGGGCTTCTCCTTGAGTTCCACGATACTGGCACTCAGCTTGAAGGCGTCGGGCTTAAGGCCTTTGAGGTATCCGCCGTTGACAAGGTCGGTGCCCAGGAACAAGGCCTCGCCTACTCGGTAATGGTTAATCTCACGCGGAAGCTGCTTTTCTAAGATATTCGGTATTGTAACCGTTGAGCCCCCCGAACACCAGCGCAGCTTGGTGTTAAAAGTCAATTCGACCAGTCTCTTGTAGAGTGCAAGCTGCATAAGTTTATCGTAGGTAGGCAGAACCCCGTACATGCAGGCAAGGTTGGTTCCTATACCTAAGACCTCGATTCCCTCAAGCTCGAAAACCTGGCGGTAGAAGCCGATGAGCCTGTCCGGCATAATCCCTTCCCGCAGTTCACCCAGTTCCACCATTATGATTACACCGTGTTTTTTATCCTGCTTTTGTGCGGCATCGGAAAGGGCCTTGATGGTTTTGAATTCGGTATTCAAGCTGATATCGGCCCACTTGACGATGTTGGATGCAAACTTGGGACTGGTTGGTCGAATATACATGGTTTCAGCATCGGGGCATAGTTTGCGAAGGGTTTTGAGATTGTCCAGCCTGGAGTCGGCAAACGATCGAAGTCCCAAGTCAACCAGCAGCTTAAGCGTCGGCTTATGGCCGCATACAACCTTGGTCACCGCGGTCCAGGCGATGCCGTATTTGGTAAACAACTTATCCAGGGTTCTGAAGTTGTGTCTTATTATTTCGGGATCGATTATTACGCGGCTCATTATCTATTTCTTATCATCCGTGTTCTTTACGTAACGCATCTCGGCGTACTTGGATTTGAAACCCAGCTTCTCATACATCTTCTTGGCCGAGTTATGGTACTCCACATGGAGAGCGATATCGCCTTCCGCGGTGTCCATGGCGTGCTGCATTACTTTTGCTCCCGCTCCTAAAGGGGCTTTGCCCGAGTCGGTCGCGATGTAAACTAGGATATTATCCGGTATGTAACCGTTCATACCGGTTTGATTTATAACAACCACGCCGACCAGTTCATCGTTCATCTCCTGGAGGACAATGAATCCGCCTTTGCCTTCAGCATTCGAGAAGGCGTAATCTATCGCTTTTTCTATTTCGTCGGGAGGGTCGCGAAATTGCTCAAGATTTTTGTGAAGAAATTCAATTATCTCGGATTTAGTGTAGTGCTCTTTCAATTCTTTCTCGGAACTAACTATAGTATATTTCTCTTGCATACTCCTCTTTTCTTAGGTTTGCAGATTATTTCTCCCAAGGCAGTTTGACCACGGATACTTATCTTGCAAATTTACGTTAGTTAATTATAGTCTCATGTTTCGATATGTCAAGTTTTTCAATGCTCCTTTGTACCTTCGGTAAAAAGATCGCAATAGAATAACAATCATGGTGAAGTTCCCTGTGGGAACTTCTAAAAACTCAGCCGAAGGCTGAGATTAACGTTCGACCTCTTCCACCTCACGGTACCATTTTTGTTTGTCGCCGATCTTTGACCTCAGCTTCCAGCCCAGGCTTTTCTTGTGCTCATCTATCATCTTCCTCAACTCGGTAAGACGCTGACGTACATTGGCAGCGTCTTCCTCCCCCAGATACTCACCGGCAAACTGGTGTACCTTCTCGATGTTCATAGTCGCGGTGCGCCACCAGCCCCAGTCCTTTGAACAGATTTCGGCAAGATACGTCCCATCCACATGCTCGGTGCTCACGCCCTGACCCACCGGGTACTGGGACAGGAGCACCATCATGTCCACCAGGTCCTTGCGGTTGATCTCTACTATCTGCAGCTTCTCTAAAAGCAAATCGACCAGGCTGATGGTCGGTGAGTCCAGCTCCAGCCGGCCTTTGAAGTCTATCTCGTGGCAGAACCGCAGCTTGTCGATGAAGATATCGGAGTGGATGGGCAAGGAAGGGTGGTAGAAGATGCGGCGCTTGTCCCCGAACTTCGCGAGAACCCCCATGTTCTCCTCCCAGCCCAGGGCGTCGAAGGTGTCGGCCACGCGCAGCGCCTGCTTCTTGTAGCACACGAAGTCCACGTCGGTAAGATAGCGCTGGTTGGCGTACTGCATGTACTTGTAGTCGGGACAGCGGATGCGGAAGGCAATGGAGCCGATGACCCGCATCACCGCCTTGTGCTCAGCAGCCTTGGTGAGGATTTGGTGCAGCACCTCCATGAACTTTGCCTCCTGCTCTTTCAATACCTCTTCGGTAAGCTCTACCCCCTGTGGGATGAACGGTATGGGATGGTGATTGATATGAACTCCTAGTTTTGGAATTAGGTTAAGTATGGTAAAGGGTCTGCAACAAATTCCTCAAATGACTTCCTTGTGTAATCAACAACCTTATCTCCGAAGAATCTTTTATAACGAACTTCCTCTTCTTCAGCAACACGTTCGTCCTTACCAGAATAGTGATTGAAGACAACAACGGAAAAAACCGGACTTGCCCTGTTGGTTTGGGCTCTTTTCATCAAATATTTTATGTGCATGTCAGCGTCCGGAAGCGAGTACCCACAAAAAACCACACGCGTCACCCTTCTTAAGGCATTTTCTGCGTTATTCCAAACAGAACCAAGAAAAACATTCGACATACTTTTATAGTAAGTTGGTGGTACAATAACAGGTTCTCTTATTGACAAACAATCAGTACAAATTAGGCTATTGGTATAATCCAAAGAAGAACTGATCGGAACATACTTGAGAAGAATATTATTACATGTTGTACAATAAAGCCAATCCAACGAACCATGAATCTTATAGAACTTCAATCCTGCGTTAAGCGTTGGTCTCCAGAGCTTTTCACCCTCTACACGTGCAAAATCTACACCGTAATTTATTTTCTTCGACGCGTAAACCTTTGATAAAGCTTTCTCTAGAAGTAAATCATAGTTTGAAGTAAGAAAAATAACCCTATTTCTATCCAATAGAGTTCGGCTGTTAAGTGTGCTTAAAAGGCATTCATACGAACCACTTGCTTCTTCTTGACTATAATAATCAATGAACCAAGACATCATAAAAATCAACTCATCTCTAACAAGTCTAAGGGTGTGAATTGAATTATCCGCATTGAAACCTTCTACAAGTGGCCATCTTAACGTTTCACCTCTTAATTCAGCCAAATCTATTAACCCAATTACTTCTTCAAATGTAGGGAAAGTCGTTTTTTCAAGATCATCTTGTAGACAATGAATTCCAAAGAAATCCTTCAAATAGCCAGCTACATTTGGACAGCGTCCTAATTGTTGAAAAGAACGTGCACACATTTTGACCAATTCATTTTGTAATGGTGCGCCCTCAACTTTTGCTGCTCCGGCACCTAAGAAAATTGCAGTAGACATCATTCACTCTCAATGCATTTCTTTTCTACAAGTTCTCTTATCATTCTATCAACATCTTTGCAAATAACAACAATTCCTGTTCTTTCTTCAATATATTCTTTCACACGTGCAAAATCTTGATCCCAAGTTGCGAAGAATTTACATCCAAGATGATGTGCCAGTAGTATGTGCATTATATCACTTAATCCAACTTGAAGGTAAGCATAAAGAAAAGCATCCCTTCGAGCTTTCTCTAAAGTTAAATCAAAATTGACCATGTCCACTTTAATCAAACCTTCCAACCCCCCATAGTCTGTAAAAACAGAACGATCCCAAGTTTCTTGAAGCAACTGTTCTTCACCACTTCT
>WJJO01000387.1 GCA_014729665.1 Caldifarciminota bacterium | reverse complement strand
GTCGGCGGGCATGCTAATCGCCGGCAAGGGAACCTCAGCACTATACATCATCTCCTTCTCCCTGTTCTGGCTGTGCCTGGGCGGATGGCTGGCAATCGCCCCCACCGCAACCGCAGTGTTCTTCGGGACAAAGAACTACGCCCGCAACTACGGCATCATGTTCACCGCTTACGGAGCCGGAGCAATCCTGGGAAGCCTCATCTCCGGCAGACTGCGCGACCTCCTGGGCAGCTACAAGTTCGCGTTTTATCCCACCGCCGCCCTGGCCGTAATCGGAATCATCATCGCCATATTCCTCATAAAACCGCCAAAGGTGAAAGGGAACTGACCGGGAGTTAATTCACCACAGAGGCACCGAGACACAGAGGGATCGAGGATTTAATGTTTACATGATTGTAAGATTCGAAGATTGAAGCTCATTTCATTCGCTTCTCTGCGGTAGAACTCCTTGCATTCGTTCTCCTTACGGTTAAAGATGACGACTCGTTTCACTCGTATTTCAGAGAAACCACGGATTGAAGCTCTCTTCGGTCGCTTACCTTCGGAACATAGATATCACGTATTTGGAGGATGTAGGACAAACACTCATGTTTGTCCGGACAGGCAAGAGTGCCTGTCCTACACTTTACTCAGGATTGACAGCGGGTAACCGATCAATACAATCCGGGTAAAGATACGAACTATCAAGGAGGCTCAGTGGCCAAGTACAAGATTGCCGTGCTCCCGGGAGACGGGGTCGGAGTGGAAGTAACCGAAGCGGCTATGATAGTCCTTAAGAAACTCGGGCTTGACGCCGAATACACCTACGGCGACATTGGATGGGAGTTCTGGTGCAAGGAGGGCGATCCCCTTCCCCAGCGCACCATCGATCTACTCAAACAAAACGATGCCTGCCTATTCGGGGCAATAACCTCCAAGCCCAAGGACGAGGCGGCCGGGGAGCTGTGCGACGATCTGAAAAACAAGGGACTGGTTTACCGTTCACCCATCGTGCGCTTGCGTCAGCTGTTCGACCTGCACACCAACCTGCGTCCGTGCAAGGCCTACCCGGGCAATCCCCTGGTCTACAAGGAAGGCATCGACCTCGTCGTCTTTCGCGAGAACACCGAGGGGCTTTACGGCGGGGTGGAGTGGCATCCTGTGCCCGAAAACGTCCGTGCCGCCGTCGATTCCCATCCCGCAGCCAAGAAGTTTGCATCATGTTCCAACGACGATATGGCTATATCCACCCGGATATTCACCCGTAAGGGGTGCCAGCGCATCCTGCGTTCCGCGTTCGAGTTCGCCAAAGAGCACAACCGCAAGTCGGTCACTATCGTCGAAAAACCCAACGTTATCCGCGAGACCTCGGGTCTCATGGTCCGCGAGGGCCGGAAGATGGCCAAAGAGTATCCCGACATCCAACTCTGGGAAGCCAACATCGACGCGATGTGCATGTGGCTTATCAAGAACCCGTTCGACTACGACGTGCTGGTTTCCTCAAACATGTTCGGTGACATCATTTCCGACCTGTGCGCCCAGCTGGTCGGCGGTCTGGGCTTCGCGTCTGCCGCTAATATCGGCGACGAATTCGCGGTGTTCGAGCCCACCCATGGTTCGGCTCCCAAGTACGCCGGGCAGTACAAGGTCAATCCCATGGCAATGCTGTTGACCGTCAAGCTGATGCTTGACTGGCTCGGGGAAAAAGAGATGGCAGAAAGAACCGACAAGGCCATTGCCGCAGTCATCGCCGAGGGCAAGGTACGCACCTACGACATGGGCGGGTCAAATACCACCCTCGAAGTCGGCGAGGCGGTAGCGGAAAGGCTTTAATCGATCCGCAAATAACGCAGATTTACACAGATAATAAGGGCGATGCATGCACCGTCCTTTTTCTCTTGAGGTAACGACTTAAGAATCCTTACACCTTGGCGGGCCTCCATTCCATACTATAACAAATATCCAAGGTATAAATTTAGGGGGTAGAGATGACATATTCATACGAACTTGTACAAAAGGTATGGGAAAAGGCTTACACGGTGGAAGGTATGGATCGGCAACTGTGGAGGGCCGATGAACACGGGGTCTTAATATACAGATACCACTACGGTAACTCAGAGTCAGTTTACATGAAAAGAGTGAATAATAAACTTGAGCACGTGGTTTTTTGGTTGCTTTTGCTTGTGGTGTGGAGTAGCAGAAAAGGTCGAATTGCAGATTACAAAGTCGGTGGTCTCAGGGCTATACGTGCAAGGTTTGCAGCCATCTGTCTGCCCACGATTTTCGACCTTTCGGGATGAAACTGGACGCCCCATAAGGGTTTATTCTTGTGTTTTATCACCTCGACCTTGCAAGAGTCGGAGTATGCCCTGATGTGGAAGTTTCGCTTGAGCTTGCCGTCGGGCACCACGTGCTCGTAGTGCGACTCCCAGACGGTGAAGAAGAGTCCCAGTTCGTCAAGTATCTTATCCGATTCCTCGACACGGATTGTTTCGCTACGTTCGATGAAAGATTTTTTGGTTATCCTCGCACCATATGCTGAGGCAAGTGCCTGATGCCCCCAGCATATGGCAAGAACGGGTTTATTGGTTTCCAGATAGAGGTCGGTTAAGGTTTCCGGTACTGGATTCTTGTCAAATTGCCACTTTGAACCGGTTACCACAATACAGTCCTGGTTAACGTTGGTTGTCGCCAGGTTCTTTATATACACGTTACTGATCTCAAATTGGGGAGATAACCAGTCAAGGTAGAATTTTAGATCCGCGGGACTCGGTTCATGATGAGCTTCAATCAATAGTAAACTCGGTTTCTTATTCACGATTGGATTGTAGCTATAAACTCAAGTTAGTCAATAGCTAAATGATTAATTGAAGCTGATGTTGATTCTGTTGCTCGACGGGCGTTACGGTTCTCCTTTTGCGATTATTCGCGCAAGGTTTTCTGCTATCTGTCTGCCTTCGGGGAATGATTTCTCAGGATGGAACTGAACGCCCCATAAGGGTCTCTTCCTATGCTGGATGACCTCGACCGGGCAGCCTTTGGAAGCGGCCAGGATATCGAAATGCCTAGTAAGCTTCCGGTTTTTTGTCACCTGTTCGGTATGAGACTCGAAGGCCATGAAGAAAAGGCCGAGATTGTGAATTACACCTTTCGGGTCTCGGGTTTTTATGGTTTGTTCGCCTTCTGTCTTCTCCCTGGTTACAATCTTTGCTCCCCAGGCTGAGGCAAGGGCCTCGTGTCCGTAACCT
>WJJO01000386.1 GCA_014729665.1 Caldifarciminota bacterium | reverse complement strand
CCCTTAATAACCAGCTCTCTTTTTGGTTAGGGAATAAATCTTCCAGTTCCCTATCTATCCTGACATCCATTTCCCGAACAGGCACTGTAATTGATTCACGAGGAAAACCCAACTCGTAGAGCATCTGGAGGATCCTAACTCCGCTAGATACCGCGCTTCCCGTAACGCTTGATGTATCTTTCATGTTATCCCCCGGTTTATTTAATTAGACGAAAACGAGAATTGTCAGGTTGCCGAATCCAGGTTTACTTACTAAACCGCAAAGGGCATAAAGAAAAAACCGAAGATTGACTTCGTCGCTGCGCGTGACTTCGTCGCTGCGCGTGACTTCGTCGCAAAGTGTGGTCAGATTTACGCGGATTTCTGAAATTTCCGATTTTGTTAAGTTACTTATAAAAGTAACTTAATTGAAATATTAATTCCGGCTTTGTGCCCTTTGTGTCCTTTGTGGTAAGATTGAGCGTCCTCTGGTCTCCGCTTCGCGTCTGACAACCCCTAAAAGGTACGGGTGTGTTGTTGGTGTATTACGGGTTATGGGCGGGGAGGGAAAAGCCTTGCGGCAAAACGTTCTGCAAGACTGTCTATCCGCCTTCTCAGGAGTAATACAGTCAGACCTATCACGATGAATATCCCAATCATGATTACCCAATGAATGGTCTCGAAGTGAATCATAGTTGAACCGACTGCTGTACGCATTATCACCAAAGGAATACGGGCAAGGGTCAGCATCAGGATAAGCTTCCAGTATCGGATATCCGATGAAGCGGCAACATAGTTGAGAGTATCACCCAGGGGGTTGGGTATGGCGTAAAGAATGAGAAGATAAGCCCATCCCCTTGTCCTTACGTATCCTACATATTTCTGATATTTCTTTGCAGGGAAGAAGATATGTACTATTGAACGTGTAACGCCTCGACCGAGCCATATGGCAAGCGCCGCGCCGATGATATTACCCGCCCAGGAGAGCAGAAATCCTTTCACAAAACCGAACATCGCTCCTGAAAGGTAGTTGAGGACGTAGGCCGGACCGAACGCTGAAATAACCAGTATTACGTAGATTACTACGAATACAACGGGTGTCCATACACCGTAGGAGGAAACGTAGTCACGAAAACCTTCCGGATTGGATAGAAGTTCCTTGATAAGCGGCCACTGCCAGATGATAAGCGCGGTCATCCCCACTACGAAAAGGAATGCGCCTAAAAGGATGATATAGTCGCGCTTTCGGGATTGTCTGGCAGATTCATTCACGTGATTAACTATAATGAATTACGAACGGATATCAACCTAACGGTTATCAACGGCGCTGCGATGAGGCGGGTGCGGGAAAAGCCTTACAGAAAGGTTCTCTGCGAACCTGTTTAATTGTTTCCGGAAGAGAATAAACAAAGCGATGAGCAGGAGGAAACATGCACCGACTATTACCCACTGCCACCAGGAAAAGGTCTGGATTCGCGTTCCCAGACCGGCAAACAGAATCAGGGTAGGCAGCCTTCCTATCGCCACCATTATTAAAAGCTTGTGGATTTTAAGCCGTGATGCAGCGGATACATAGTTAACCAGATCACCAAGGGGATTGGGTATCAAATACAGGAGAAAAAGGTAGAACCATCCGTATTTCTGAACGAAACGACCGAATCTTTCTATCTTCTCATTAGGGATGAGTATCCGCATAACCGAGAGCGCAACCCGCCGCATGACCACAATCACGAAAAAGGCCCCAATCATAGTCCCAAGCCAGGAGAGAGCCACCCCTTGCCAGAATCCGAACATAGCGCCGGAGGCTATGTTGAGTAGATAGGCTGGAAGAACGGCAAGAATAACCAGCAATGCGTAGAGGCCTACGAAGACAATTGGAGCAAATATGCCGAAATCGTCAACGTAATCCCTCAACTGCTCAGGGAAGGAAATGAAGTGTTCGAGCAGCGGCCACTGCCAGATAATCAGACCGATGATAGCCATAATTACAATGATAAAAATCGCTAATACAACGTAGTCAATCGGTTGGGGACGCTTTAACATGTGTAACTATATATAAGCAAAGCAAAATAGCAAATTGAAGAGGTCTACTCTCAGTTCTACACTATCAATCTGAGCTAAGCTAATTGTTTAATTCCTCAAGCCACCAGTCAAGTTTGTCGTGTATGTTTTTTGTAAAATCCCGCCTTGTTCTTATCGTAACCTATACTGCTGTACACAATGTTACCCTCTTTATCGAGTAAAAGAATGTGAGGTGTACCCTCGATACCGAATTCATCGAAGACATCCTGAGAGCCAACAAGTATTGGTGCCTTAACCTTCCACGTCTGTCTGAATAATTTATTCACAGCCCTGGGATTGTCGATTCCTTTCCCTATACCGAAGAAGTTGAACTCGCTGGGATGTTCATTAAGGTATTGTTCCACTATCATCATCGTATATGCACCAACGCTTCCGCAGCACGCGCTCCAGAAACCGAGTATAACAATATTGCCTTTCAACTCAGACAGGATTACTGTATCTCCATCGGTGGAAACCAGGGTGAAGTCGGGAGCAGGTTCGTAAATAGGATCTGAGAGTGCATATTCTTTAGTTTTTTCCTTCATGGATTCAATCAGTCCCTTAAGCTGCGACTTCTCTAGCAAAGAGGCTAAATCAGAATTTGTTTCGATATAGGCGTAGTTGCAGAAACCATGTTCAGCGGCTTGTTCCAGGAGAACTAGAGCCTTTGGGTTATTCCCCTGCCAGGTCTCGAAACAGGCCTTATCGTAAAGCAACCTTGCTTTAGACCAAGATTTGTCTAACAAGTTACAACAGGTTTCTATCAGATTCATGTAACGGTAGACGCTGTCAGGTTCCTTCAGAACCCAAAAATCTTTGCTGATTTCATCCGCACGGTATCGAAT
>WJJO01000385.1 GCA_014729665.1 Caldifarciminota bacterium | reverse complement strand
GTTGTTAACACGCCTGCGGGCAGGATGATATTCGCACGGCCCAAGTACCGTCCATAGCATTTGAAAAAAAGTGCCGGGGTCTGCCGACCCCGGCTTTACTTTTTTCCCCGGCCCCAGGACATGGATGGGGAAGCCCTAATCCAGTTGTTTTGCCAATCGGGATTTTAGTCGCGAAGCCTTGTTTCTGTGTATTACGCCTTCACGAGCGGTCTTGTCGATAACCGCCTGTACAGAAGGATACATCTTCTTCTTATCCTTCTTCGGTGCCGCTGTGAACTTCGCTATCTCGGTCTTGAGACGCGATTTCCGGGCACGGTTCTCCGCGCGGCGGCGTTCGTTTTGTCTTACGTTTTTCTCAACTGTTTTAGTTACTGGCATCTTTCTCCTTGATTAGGCCTTAGTCAATAATTGTACCAGGAATTAGCCCTTTTGTCAATACGTCTGAAGCCCTGATTGAGTAATGCCTTAATATAAAAAGACTTATTCAGGCGAGTTAAACGCTCGTAAATAAGACCTTGGGGCTTGTTAAAAGGATTGACATGTTATTCTTACATGATAAACTAACTGACCATGCTTGAATCAACTCACCAGACATCGGAATTGAAACGCAAGGCTGCAATTATTCTCATCTTGGGTGTTATTCTTACCCCCTGTCTGACTTTCGGACAAGGTGATGTTTCATCGACTTTGGTTAAAGAAACTTACACTGAGGAAGACATCCCGAGGTTGGTTGAAGAGCTTCACAGTGAAGACCCCCAGGTTCGGTACAAGGCATCATACCGACTGAACGGTATGGGCGGCCCCGGAATAAACGCGTTAATACAGGTTGCCTCGGAAGAACCTGATACAATAGCCAGAAAAGAAGCTGTTAGAGGTTTGTATTCACGTGCTGTAATATGCTTAAAAACTCCTATTGATTCTGCGCTTGTTGCTGTACTGATAACGGCTCTAAGGGATTCTTGTACTGGGGTAAGAATAGAAGCGGCATCGAATTTGAAGTTTCGAGCCACACCTAGTCGCTGGGGTACTTCACAGGAATATTCCGCCGTTGAACCATTGATTGACGTTTTGCTGCATGATGATAACGGGGAAGCTCGCATTGAAGCAGCTGAGGCACTGGGAGCAATTCGTGATGAGCGGGCGCTGCCCCCTCTGATTGATGCAATGACAAACGATCAAAGAGATGGTGTTCGTTCAAGTGCAGCCTACGCTCTCGGCAATATCCCGGACAACAGAAGTGTATATGCGTTAATCCATACCGTGTTGAATGATGAGTATTATGGAGCAAGACGGGGAGCGGCGGTGTCCTTAGGGAAATTGCGGGATAGACGGGCGGTTGAACCTTTAATTTCAGCACTCCTTGATAGCGAGGGGTGGGTAAGAATGGTTGCAGCTGAAGCTCTTGGCAATATAGGCGATTCATGTGCTGTAGACGCCTTGATAATGAGTGCGTTAGAGGATGATTTTTACTCGGTCGTAATAGATGCTGCCGAGGCCCTTGGGAAAATCGGAGACAACCGTGCTGTAGCGCCACTTTGCAAGGTCGTGGTTGATTTTAAACGAACCTTCTTATTCAGCGAAGCGCGCTGCGCAGCTGCCAAGCAGTTGGGCAAGTTCGGCGATCCCGCCGCAGTTGAACCGCTTGCCCAGGCCCTTGCCCGAGAGGAACCGAAAAAAAAATGCTGCCATGCGATGGCTTTGGTTCAGATTGGAGAACCTGCCGTACCTGCCCTGGCCAAGCTGCTTATACCCCAGGATGATGAGTATAACATGTTTACAAGGCGGGAAGCGGCATTTGCCCTGGGTGATATTGGCGATACCGCGGCGGTTGAACCGCTTATTGAAGCGCTCGATGATGAGGATTTTGATGTCCTTAACAGGGTTGCCGAGGCTTTGGGGAAGATTGGAGATTGCAGGGCGATAGGACCTATTGTATATGAACTTGAATCGAACCGTTGGTTGATAAATCGTACCAGGTGGTTCATGATAGAAGCCCTTGCTGAAATAGGGGAGCCGTCGGTAACTGCGCTCCTGGGTTTGTTATCTCATGATGATTATTATATTCGCGGAGAAGTCGCTGATGCATTGGGTGAGATAGGTGATCGCAGGGCGGTTGAACCTTTAATTGAGGCCTTGAAGGATAAGAATGGTTTTGTAGCAGCGAACGCTTACAGGGCATTGCAAGGGTTTTGCGAACCCGCAGACGCTCAAGAAGCGCGAGAAGAGAACTGGGGTTATAGGGACTGGCGTAGATGGTGGAGAAAGAAAGAGAGGAATTCACCTTAATCCTTTACATAACCGTTCTTATTTTCGATACAATCTAGTGAAAGGATATTAGAAACGTATCAAGAAAATTGGCTTGACATCGGGTAATTACGTGCTAATCTAATATATTAGGAGGCATCATGGGTCGGATGATTAAGAATTCCCGAGATTTAATTATCAAGAGCGGGATTTTTGTTTTACTTATTAGTTTAACATCCTTAGCTTACGGACAGGAACCCGGGGAGAGATGGTTAGTTGTTACATGGGAAGGTAGACCTTCCGGAAGGATCGATGTAACAGACTGGGAACCGGGAAAGGATTTCTTCAATATCGGTCATTACCTTTATCCCTGGAATGGTGAGGACAGCATCGATTGGCGAGAGGAGGACCGAGTCTTGTGGGTTAATAGCATACCTGTAGGTTCATCTCTAGGGTCAGGACTTTCATCATTTCAAGATAAGACAACTTTTATTACTGCACTTGGTGCGGCAGATTCCTGGTTTCTTGAATTTCTTCCGAATCTTTCCTGTTATACCACCCTTTTTACTTACAGTTATCCGTTAGGGATGCCTGATTTTCTTAAATCAAAGATTCTTCTTGACTTATATACCAAGGGCAAGTTTAAGCATCTGAAGCGATTTAAGAACCTTAAGGCTTTGAATCTGGGTCCGAGTTTGAATGCAAATGACAGGGTGGTAAGATATTTCAAGGATATGGTTAGCCTTCATTACTTGGATTTAAGGTGGGGTAACATAACCGATAAAGGAATGTCTTACCTTTCGGATTTGGATAGCTTGCGAGTATTAAACCTTTCCGTAAACTCTATTACAGATTCAGGGCTGGTTTACCTTTCAGGTTTAACAGAGCTTAGGGAGTTGAATCTGTTCTATAACAGGGAAATCACTGATGCAGGAATCGTCCATCTTTCAGGTCTTACGAAGTTAAGAAAACTGGATTTAGGGAAAACTCAAGTTACGGATAATTGCCTTATTTATCTCACTAACTGTAAAGATATGCAATGGCTGAATCTCGGTTGGGAAGGGATAACCGATGACGGAATAGCTCAGTTAACACAGTTCAAGAAACTGAGGAATCTTGACTTAGGAAAGATATCAGAGGGCAGCCTTGTCTATCTTCGAGAATTTACAGAACTCAGGGAACTTCAGCTATACAAGGTCGGTGAACGCAAGATAGCAGATGACGATCTTTCCTACATCTCTGAACTTTCCAGGCTCGAAAAACTTAATCTAGCTTCGACTGAAATTTCAGATTCCGGTCTGGACTATCTTACGCAAATGATCAACATGCGAGTCTTGATTCTCGATTCAACAGAGGTATCTGATGAAGGGCTGGAGTATCTAACACATATGACTAATTTGGAAATCCTTGATTTGAGTAAAACAGATCTCACCGACGTCGGACTTTCATACATCACCCGTTTCAAATCTTTAAGGGAACTCGAAATTGATGGAACAAACACAACCGCTGAAGGTCTTCGTAGTCTTGAATCGATGATTAATTTAAAGAGGTTAATAATCAGTGAAGAATTATTTACAGATGAAGTAAAGAAATGGTTTTCGGACAATCTTCCCGGTTGTTACGTCAGCCATCAAGGCTTACATGTCATGCATTAAGAAACAAGATTCTCCCTGAAACTCACCTTAGCCCTTGACATAACCGGTCTTAAGTATATAATCCCCTGATACTAAGGGTCGCAATTTCCACGCTAAGGAACCGGGCAGTGAACGTGCGCGGTTTAAATATGTGTGTTCGACTTAAGAAGCGGAACCAATAAATTAGGAGGAAACAAGTGAATGTACGCAAGGCAGATATTGTAGAGATGATCGAGCAAAAAATCGGTCCTCGCGTAACAAAGAAAGATATCGCAATCGTGATAAATATCCTCCTTAAGGAGATCACCCGTTTGCTTTCGGAGGGCAAACGCATAGAAATCCGGGGGTTCGGGGTATTCAAAACGAAGCGGCGTAATGCAAAAGTCGCACGCAACCCCAGGACAGGTAATGAGATTCACATCCCTGCTCGCCTGGTGCCGGTATTTAAACCTTCCAAGATACTCAAGCAGTCTGTGAGCAAAGAGTAGAAACGGAAGACAAGGGAGTAGAAAGGTAATAGATGCCCTGTGGTCGAAAACGAAAACTGAAAAAAGTAAAGCGTCATAAGTTCAAGAAAAGACGCAAGTTGATGCGCAAGAGACGTAAGAAGTAGTGCGCCCGTAGCTCAGATGGATAGAGCGTCACGCTCCGGACGTGAAGGTCGTAGGTTCGAGTCCTGTCGGGCGCACTTACCTATTTTACCTCTAAATCCCGGGTTGACGATTCTATCCATGCTTCGTCGGATTACTGGTTATCTAAAAAAGGAGTTATGATGGATAAACTGGTAATCTCAGGGGGACATCCCCTCCACGGTGAGGTGAAGGTCTCAGGTTCAAAGAACGCAGCACTTCCCCTTATGGCTGCATGCCTTTTGACGGACGAACCTTGTACCCTGACAAACCTTCCCGACCTTGTCGACATTACAACCATGACCGAACTTCTGACTTACCTCGGTGTAGGTGCTGAGCGTGACGGGAACAGGATAACGATCGAGGCCCGCAAGCCCGAAGGTGAGGCCCCTTACGACATAGTACGCAAGATGCGGGCATCGTACTACGTTCTTGGTCCGCTTCTTTCGAGGTTCCGCGAGGCGAAGATTTCCCTGCCGGGCGGGTGCGCAATCGGCGCGCGCCCAATCGACCTGCACATCAAAGGGATGGAAAAACTCGGAGCCGAGGTTGCGGTCGAGGAAGGCTACGTACACGCCAAGGCAGCTAAACTCGAAGGCTCGGATATCCACCTTCGGGGAACCAAGGGACCGAGCGTAGGCGCTACAATCAACGTTATGATGGCCGCGGTTCTTGCCGAGGGTCAGACGAAAATAATCGGCGCCGCGGCGGAACCGGAGGTGTGCATCGTTGCCGGATTCCTGAACAAGATGGGTGCGAAGATTGCAGGCTACGGTACACCCGAGATTACAATCCAGGGTGTTAAACGCCTTTCAGGTGTGGAGTTCGAGAATATGCCCGACAGGATAGAGGCCGGTACGTACGCGGTTGCAGCGACAATCACCCGTGGACGCATCATACTCCGCAACGCGCCTTCGGCGCACATGGGAAACATCATCCAGCCTTTACTCGAGGCGGGCGGCGAGATTGAGGCAAGCGGGAAACACCTGACCGTGTCGATGATGCGCAGACCGAGTCCTTTGGTTATCAACACCGCGCCTTATCCGGGATTCCCAACGGACATGCAGGCACAGTTCATGGCTTGGCTCAGCCTGGGTGAAGGGACTAGCATCGTCGCTGAGAATATCTTCGAGAACCGGTTCATGCAGGCTATGGAGCTTCAGCGCATGGGAGCCGAAATTACCATTCAGGGAACCACCGCGGTCATCAATGGAACAGACCACCTCTCAGGCGCCGAGGTAATGGCGTCCGACCTGCGCGCTTCTGCAGCCCTCGTTTTGGCAGGTCTTGCAGCTAAAGGTACGACTACCGTATCCCGCATCTACCACCTGGACCGAGGATACGAAGGTCTTGAACAGAAGCTTGCCTCGGTCGGCGGAGAGATCAAAAGGGTTTCAGTACCCGGAGATGAATGAATATCCCCCCACCTTACTTAGAGACACCTTAATGTCGTGATGATGTAATGGAAAGGTTATCTGTCGATGTTGGTGGTGTGAAGATAGGCGGGGGTGCGCCTGTCGTCGTCCAAACAATGACGAAGTCCCGTTCCCGTAACACACCACAAATAATCAAGGAGATATTATCAGTTGTCGAAGTCGGCGCTGAATTAGTTCGCGTTGCAATACCGGAAGAAGCAGATCTCGAAAGCTTTGCAGAAATCGTGAAGGCATCGCCTGTCCCCGTGATTGCAGACGTCCATTTCAACCCGCGCTTAGCGCTCGGAGCAATAAAAAACGGTGCGGCAAAACTCCGCATCAACCCCGGGAACATCGGCTCTGCTGACGATTTGAAGGAGATAGCGCTCAGGGCCAAGGGTATGGGAATACCAATACGAGTAGGCGTTAACGCCGGTTCCCTGCCCCCTTACATCCTCGAACGCTTTACCCATCCCACGACCGAGGCAATCCTCGCAGCCCTTTCCGACTACGTAAGGATATTCGAGGACTTCGGTTTTACAGATCTGGTTATCTCTGCAAAAACCTCCGATGCCAGGCAAACCATCGACATCTACAGGGGATTGTACAAGAGGTTCCCGTATCCCCTTCATCTGGGTGTAACCGAGGCAGGCCTGCCTTTCGAGGGTGCGATACGCTCGACTGCGGCAATGGCTCCCCTTCTGCTCGAAGGTATCGGTGACACCATACGCATCTCCCTTGCAGGAGAAGCTGTTCGGGAAATCGAGGCTTGCCGGGAACTGCTTTCGAGTCTCGGACTGAGAAAACACGGACCGAAACTCATCGTTTGCCCGACGTGCGGCAGGACCGAGATAGACGTCGTCGAGTTAGCCGAAAAGGTCAAGGAAAAACTCAAGGGTATAAAGCAGCCGATGACCGTTGCCGTCATGGGCTGCGTAGTAAACGGACCTGGGGAGGCAATGGAGGCGGACTACGGCATTGCGGGCGGCAAAGGCAAGGGGGCTCTTTTCCGCAAGGGCGAGGTGATAGCGACCGTTGAGGAAGATAAACTCCTCGACGCCCTCCTCGATCTAATCAGCAAGGATATAAATCCTTAGCCTTAACAGGATTCCGTCCGTACACATACTTTAGCCGATACTATATCACCGACCTAAGACGCCTTCCTGAATAGCCGAACAACGTATGACCTGGGCTTGACCGGCTCGAAGAATCCGTGCCAATGTTTGATAACCATGACGCCGGTATTACCAGCCCAGATCGCTAGTATCGACAACTCTAAACCTCTTATGAATATTCCCACGACGAGAAGGTATGCAAGGAACCCGAGCATCCCTAATATATTTGCCCACGCGGAGTTCTCGATTACAGCGTAAATTAAACCTATGATAATACCGAGTACGAGCATCCCTTCCCATACTGTTATCGCCGTCCATACCCCGAGTGTGACCGCGGTTGCCCTGCCCCCCTTGAACTTAAGAAAGGGTGTGAATGCATGACCCAGGATGGGTGCAAGGGCCACCGGGACCAGATACCAGCCCGATACCCCGAAGGACCATATTGCTAGTCCCACCGGTACAAGCCCTTTTGCCAAATCCAGGATACCCGTAGGTACGCCTATCTTCCAGCCGCCTGCCTTCCACGCACTGACAGCGCCTGGATTCCCGGTCCCGTAGTCCCTTATGTCCTTATTAAGAAAAAGCCACCCTCCCCAGTAAGCAAACATCAAAGACCCTGAAAGGAAACCCGCACCTGTCCACATAATGCAGTTGAGAAGCTCCGTACTCATATTTCAATTTCGTTGCCGCGAGAATCTTTATCGATAATGCTAATCATGAACATATACCTATCCTCATACAAATAATTTAACCAAGGTTCCAGTGTTGTCAATACTACCCCCTTTAGTATTTTAAGATTCGAAGATTCTAAGACTAGAAGATTACTACTGGTTACACTCGATTCCTCAAGTTGCGAGGCGAAGTAGAGGCTATCACCATATAGTACACGCGAGCAGCAGGCGAAGATTGCTTTAAGTAAAGACGATTCAGTTGTTTTCAAAGAATGTTTAGATTATTTTTTGACTGTTGCTTTCTGCCCTTTGCGTGCTTTGTGGTTAGCCTCCGGATGTTGTTTTACCCAGCGGAAGATCTCGAACTTCTTCTCGAAGCCGATGACCCGGTAAAACTTGGGCTCCGAGTCCATGTTGGCTGTCTCAGCACCCAGGTCCCTTAATCTCCTCAAACCTTCCATAACCACTTCCCGGCCCATGCCCAGCTGGATGGCTCCCACCGGTTCTAATGTCCCTATCTTATTATACTCATCGAACCAGCCGATGGTGCACGCCACCCATTTACCGTCCGGTCTTTCCACCACTATATCAAGCTCCTTGCGGTAATCGGGCGCCTTCTGTAGCTGGAGGTAGGAGTAGGCTGTAGCCCAGTCATTAGGATCTGGATGATTGAAGGATAGACCAAAAACCTCCCTGCGCTTCTCGATGTTGTTATCCTCAGCCATCGTCACGAACCGGTAGCCTTCAGGAAGCTTTGATTCCGGGATATCAGCCAAATCGAACTCCATGTAGTTTAAGCAGGGCTTGGCGTCCCGATGGAAACCACTCGCACCGACCGCGTCCTGGAGTGCCTTATCATGCTCACCGACATATATCCGTGTCATGTTTTTACCGATAAACGTTTTTATCGCGTATTCAAGCATCTCGGGTAAAAGGTCTTCGTGATCCGGGCTGCGCTGCAGAAAGGCCTGGCCGAACGTAGGGTGCCAGGGCACGTACTCGTCAGGACAGACAACTCCAGCTATCTCGCCTTTATCTGTTTCCCATACACCGATGGAGGATTCCCAGAAC
>WJJO01000384.1 GCA_014729665.1 Caldifarciminota bacterium | reverse complement strand
GTAGAGGAACCCATAACACCCGCAACACCACAACCAATCCTCACCGTTGATAAAGGCATAGGTTCGAGCTTTACATTTCGTGTCTCAAAATTGAACGGCCCAACCCAAATCAGTATCTACGATGCTTCAGGTCAAAAGGTTCGGATTCTTCCAGTAAACTCCGATGTCGTCACCTGGAACGGCAGAGATAAATACGGCGTTAAGCTGACTTGCGGTGTTTACTTCGTACGGATAGCATCAAGGGGTTTGACCTCAAACGAACGCGTAATCTTGCTGAGGTGAGGAAGCAAAATATCAACCAGGTCGGGTAGGATTGTCAGTTAATTAACTGGGATTTGTGTTCAGATACCCCTCAATTATACCGGCAAGCTTCTCTCCTATTCCATCGAGCGCGAGCAATCCTGCCCTGCCTTTCTCCTTGTAGATGTCACGGATATCCACGAGAAGACCGTCAATCGTCCGAGCCGCCTTGAAATAAGCCATGGCCCGGTATCGAGACTCCCCAAGCATCTCGATGTCCCGTTTCTTTATAGAGAGCTTACCCGCAATGCGCTTGTTGAATTGAAGCTCAGGCGGATAGAATGAAACCGGTCTTGGGATATAGTGGAGTATCCCCCGCTTTTCACATTCCTCTGCAATGGTCAGGTGACAGCGCCGCACCCACCGGGTCTTGCGCGCCTTGTTGGCGTCCCAAAGATCGATTCGACCGAGAAGGGATGAGTTATACTCCTCCACGGCCTCGTAGAACACCCGCTTGCACGTTCCCCAAAGCGTCATCCCTCCAAACAAGACGAACTTACCTCCCGCATCTCGGGTCATCTTGACAAGCAGACGCAGCTCTGCATCGGAGTCGAAGATATGGGGTATGATGGGCATTGCCAGGGTTCCGATGAGTATCCCTGCATCGGCTATGCGGCGCATGGCGCGGAAGCGTCCAGCAGTCGAAGGTCCCCTGGGCTCGAAGTGAAGCCGCCTTTTATCGTCGGTTGTGGTGACTATCGAATAGCCTACGTATGCGTCTGTTTGGGCCGCGATGTCGGTGAGTATGTCCAGGTCACGACACAAAAGCGGTGCGCGTTCTATGACCATCAGGGGAAACTTGAGTTCGTATATAATCTCGAGCATCCTGCGGGAGAGTTTGTAGCTTGCCTCTACGGGCTGCCAGTCCCCTGAGGCTATGACATCCCTTGGTTTGCGCGCCAGTTCCTTGCGGAGTAGCTCGGGTGCGTTTTCCTTAACCATCACCACCTTGTCAAGAAGGCGATAATCCTTGTGGGGTGCGTATTTCTCGTCCCAACAGTAGCAGTAGCGGCATCCGTGAACGCAGCCCTTGTAAGGGATTGCGGAGTACCGTGTCCAGAACCAGCCGTCGTCGGAGTGCTTGTGATCGTTGATAATCTTCTTGGTTTTGTATAGTTCGACCTTTACGCCGCGCATTC
The DNA here is from genome assembly GCA_014729665.1 of Caldifarciminota bacterium. GTDB lineage: Bacteria > Hydrothermota > Tepidihabitantia > B3-TA06 > B3-TA06 > WJJO01. The sequence continues at coordinate 851 of WJJO01000384.1, read as the reverse complement.
CTAGACTCTACGGAAATTGCCAGATTCGTCAACTGTAGTTGTCAGATTCGGGAAAAAAAGCGGAACAAAAGCATGGCAGAAAAGCTAGCCTTGGCTTCGCCGCAGGCGTAGATTAGGGCGGGCGTCCCGGTTGGAGGACCATGGTTCCCGGGACTGCCCGCCATCCGACCCTGTGCACTCCCTAACCTCCTCTCTTGAAACACAGCCTAACACGCCTTCCGTACACGCAGCGCCCCAGGACCTTCCCCTGCCCTCTATTCGTGCCTGGCCGGGTCTTGTTATGGGTGATGTATAAGGCCTAGATAACAAAAGGCTACCGGAGTGGTTACCGGTAGCTGGTATAATGTTCGCATTTATTGCGACACTTCCTATATGAACGATCCGACCCATTTAGACCTTCTATATAATAATAGTAAAAGAATTCAAGTGTTATGGATTAAAATCGGTATCGTATAGCTTCGGGATTCACAGGTGGAATTAAGCTAAGTGTTGAACTAAAGATTGTTAGGTTATTTCAACATGGATTAGTTCCATCCAGACTTCGTGGATTATTTTCTCTCTTGTTTTTCTGTTCAGGATGTACTTCACGCCGTCGTGTATAATCTTGTCGTGCTTAGCTTTCAATGTTTCCAATTCCGGGAGGATGGATTTAAGATATTCAAGGTTTTTAGGAACGTAAATCTCACTTACCCCTGCATCGAGGAAGACCTTGAGGTATCGGGCTTCTTCTTCGGTTGCGCATTCGATAAAACCGGGGGTTTTTCTTTCGTATCTCCTATAGTAAATTCGCCAGGTGAAAAGATCGCGGTCGTTCCGAAGGTTTCCGTCACTTATTGGCAGTTCTCTTAAGG
>WJJO01000383.1 GCA_014729665.1 Caldifarciminota bacterium | reverse complement strand
GTCTTATCCGCAGCTTCATGGATACTCTTCTTAACTCTCTGATCCCCTTTAGCGGTATCCTTTTTGGGCTGTTCAGCCTTTTTTCCTGCAGCTGCGGAAGAAGACTGGGGCCTTTTCTTCTTCTTGCCCTTGCCTTTATTACCCGCCTTAAGGGGTAACAACATAACCTGCCACGAAAGACGGGTCGTACCTTCCAGCCGTGGTTCCTTTTCGAGCATCGAAACATCCGAGAGTGCCTCTTGAATACGATTTATCATCTCAATACCCTGCTCTTTATGAACCACTTCCCGGCCGCGCAGTATCACCGTAACCTTAACGCGGTCTTTAGCCTCGAGGAATTCCCTCATTTTGCGAACCTTGGTTTCAAAATCGTGTTCAGAGATCTTCAGTGTTAATCTCATCTGACGAACACTTACCGCATGCTGCTTCTTTTTGGTTGCCTGTTGTCTTGCTTTCTCCTCATAAAGGAAACGGCCGTAATCCAGAATCCGGCAAACCGGCGGATCGGACTTTGGAGAAACCTCAACAAGGTCGTAACCTTGCGCCGAAGCCATACGCATAGCCTCCCGTATAGGAAGGATGCCTATCATCTTTCTATCAATACCTATAACTCGCACGTAATCGGCTTTGATTTCGTGATTGATGCGATGACGGCGTTTAGGTTTGGGTGGTGGACCGGTAAAACGTCTTCTAATCGATCACCTCCTTTGCTTGATTTCTTGCTTAAAACGTCTCAGGGCCTCTGCTAAGGTAAATGAACCCAGGTCCCCTTTGCGGTGGCGACGCAGAGTCAGTGTTCCTTGCCCCGCTTCCTTTGTTCCGAGGATAATCATATAAGGGACCTTCTGGTTTTCGTGCTTCCGAATCTTTGCCCCGATCTTATCTGCCGAAAAATCGGTTACGACTCGAAGGCCGGAATCTATAAGGTCGGCGGCAACTTCGGCCCCGTAATCTGCCGCCGCATCGGTTACCGTAAGCACCGCAACCTGATAGGGTGCAAGCCAGAGGGGAAAATCGCCCTTGTAATGTTCAATCAATCCGCCGATGAACCTCTCCAGTGAACCCAGAACGGCCCTGTGAATAACCCTTACTTCGTGCTCCGAACCGTCTTCCCCGACGTAGAATAAACCGAATCGTTCCGGAAGATTAAAATCGAACTGGATGGTGGATGCCTGCCATGAACGTCCCAGTGCATCCAGCAGCTTAATATCAATCTTGGGTCCGTAGAAAGCCGCCTCCCCGGGTATACGCTTATAGGGTGTCTTTTTTTCCACAAGTACCTGTTCAAGAACCTCTTGTGCATGCTCCCATTTTTCAGGTGTACCCGCGTACTTGTCCCCCTTGTCAGGATCCCACAGGGATAGTTCCACCTTGATATCGGAATAACCGAAGGCATCGATGGTAAAAAGACATAAATCCAGAACATCGGCAACCTCGGAAGGAGCCTGCTCAGGTGTGCAGAAAATATGAGCGTCGTCGATGGTGAATCCGCGAACCCGGAGAAGCCCCTGAACAACCCCTGAACGTTCATTGCGATACACGGTTCCAAGCTCCGCGTACCGTATGGGAAGTTCACGGTAGGAATGCTTCCGGGACCGGTAGAGCATCATGTGAGCGGGACAATTCATTGGTTTTATTGCATATTCTTTATCCTCGATAGAGGTTAAGTACATGTTTTCTTTGTAGTAATCGTAATGACCAGATATCTTCCAAAGTTCGGCCCTTGCTATATGCGGCGAGGTTACTATCTGATATCCCCGTTTGAGGTGTTCGGCGGTCCAGAAATCGGTAATAACCTTTCGCAGAATGGTTCCCTTGGGTTTCCACAGGATAAGCCCCGGGCCTACCTCTTCATATGTATCGAACAAATCCAGCTTGCGGTTAAGAATACGGTGATCTGAAGCCTTGGCCTGCTCCAACCGCTTCAGATAATCCTTAAGCTCCTCTGCTGTGGGGAACGAAATCCCGTAGATGCGCTGAAGCATACGTCTGGACTCATCCCCTCTCCAGTAAGCGCCCGCTACCGAAAGGAGCTTGAACGACCCTATCTTCGATGTATCATCCAGATGCGGCCCCCTGCAGACATCTAAGAAATCGTCCTGTTCGTAAACACTTATTTCGGCATCCTCTATCTCTTCTATAATTTCCAGTTTAAGGTCTTCTCCCCAAAACCGGTAATAATACTCAAGCTTCCCCTTTGTGAAAATCCTTCGGCGTATCGGAAGCCCCCTCGAAGCCAACCTGCGCATCTCCTTCTCGATAGCCTTCAAGTCTTTATCCGTAAACGGCTTATCAACATCGAAATCGTAGTAAAACCCATCGTCTATTGCAGGCCCTATACCGAGCTTAGCCCTCGGGAAAAGACGCTTGACCGCATGAGCCAGCAGATGAGATGTTGAATGCCAGAATATCTCACGTCCTACCTCGTCTGCAAACGTAAGCCAATGGATATCGGCATACTCCTCTATGACGGTTGCAAGATCGACCGGCTGGCCGTTAACCACAGCGGCTAAGGCATCGGGTGGTGCCAGATCGCGAAGACGAATACCGTCTTCAACGTCGCTTAAGACGCCGTCAAGCGTTATCTTAACCATAAGCGTAAGTTTACGCGATCTGTGGTTTCTGTCAAGCTGAATACCCGGCGCAAGATCAAGAAACGCGGGGCTTAGGGATAATCAGAACAATGCCAAACAAAAACAGGTTCCCGATTAACCTCATATCGAGTGGAGTAGTTCTCCCAATCATCAATCAGTATCGGAATCCATATTCTCGAGTGTTTTAAGCAAGGCTTCCACATCCCGAATATTCTTCCGGGCAAGCTTGCCCAAATCGGTAGACGGGGCAAGATTGACAACCTTATTCCAGACGCCTATAGCTTCCTCAAACTCACCGGCTACGTATAGTCTGTTCGCCTTTGCCATGAGTTCGTCTTGTCTCTTTAAGATTTCCTCAGAAACAGGCTGAGTTTCCACCTGCTGGGGAAGGTAGACTGTATCTACCCTTTCGACCGGAAATCCCTTTTGAATCTCCACCACCTGGATTTTCTCCGGGCGCAGGTCCCGTACGTAGGATAACCCGAACTGCCAGTCTTCCTCAAGGAATCCCTTCCTGACCCATATGCCTCCTTTATCATCGACATTATCAAGTAGAAGACCGACCCCCCACTCATCAATTGCAACCACGCTCTGGAAACGAACCAAACCGTCGAACAGTTCGTAGGCCGCGCCGCCGCCAATCCCGAATGTAGCCGGCGCCGCCTCAGCCCTCGTACCGATGAGAAAAAACAAACCCTCCACGGGCTTAATTGGAATCTCCGCACCAAGCTGAGCTATGCCTGAAAACTGTATATTATCATTCCCTATAGATAATTGCGGGCCTAATGCAAGACCGACGTAATCCCCCCATTGAATACCCGCTCGTAATGATAACGTATCCCCGCGAACCGAATCAATCGAAACCGAAAAGGCGGCGCCCCATGCGAAAGGCCTTGTAAGCCTGCTCCCCCCGATTGTAAAACCGGTTTTTGAATCCTGGTGATGAACACTCACACCCAAAGGCCAATCAGAGTACTTAAACGACGCCCCTACCAGATAATAACGGAACAACCCCTCCCCGGCGACGCCTACCTGCAATGAATCCACCCAGCCAAGTCCGGCTGGATTATACTCAAGGGCGAAAACCCCCTTCTCCAGCATCATACCGGCATCAGAACCGGATGAAGCCATTACGCCAAAAAACCCGTGAGGGTAGAAAAACAGCAATGCAGCCAGTGCTAAATTCATACTGCCTGCGGTGCGAGAACGGTCGAGCGGTTCCTTCCGTTCTGTTTCGATAGATACAAGGCCTTATCTGCTGTGGCAATCAATTTCTCTAGTGTCATCTGACCCCTTACGGTTGTTAGTCCGACGGATATGTTAACTGTAATTTCGCGTTCGTCAACCCCCTCAAGGTGTCCAACGTGGATTGGTTCGGCCTCGACCGCGTGGCGCAGTCTTTCTGCAATCTGCCAGGCCATATCTTCATCCGTCTCGGGAAGCATCACCGCGAACTCCTCCCCGCCGTACCTGCCGATAATATCGACACCTTCACGGGTTGTCACAGACAGACGTTTTGCAACCGAACTCAACACCTCGTCACCGGTCTGGTGGCCGAAGGTATCGTTTACCCTTTTGAAATGGTCGATATCACACATAAGGAAAGATAAAGGTCTATCGTACCTGAAGGATCGCTGCAGTTCACCTGCAAGGAGTTCGAGGAAATGCCGTTTCACGTATAATCCTGTAAGGCCGTCCTCGGTAGCCATCTTGAAAAGACGCCTTATCTCTATAAGTTTCTCCTGAAGTTCCTCGTAGGTACGCTGAAGGCTTTGAGCCATCTTGTTAAACACCTTACCCAGGATACCCAGTTCATCCCGGGACCGAACCCTCACCCTTGCAGTCAAATCCCCTTTGGATAACTCCATAGCCTGTCTTTTTAATCGTGAAATCGGAACCGTAAAAAGAACACTCAGGAGTATCGATAAAAACACACTAACTAAAAGGGCGCCTCCGAAAACGGGTAAAGTGGCGCTAAGGGCTTCGCGTAAGGCTACGTTCAGTACCTCCGGGTCCAACCTTACCTGTGCGTATCCCAGTATCCTGCCGTCGGGCACCTGTATCTCATGAACAAAGGTAAACCCGTCATCAGGTTGACCGAGGATTGCGGATTCGGGAGGTTTTGCCAGGAGGAATGTACTGTCGCGTGTAAACATCGCACCCTGTGAAACCCAGGTCTTAATTGTATCTTCACCTTCTACTATAACACTGTCCGTAACCTCGTCAAGGATCTTTAATAGAACCACCTCACCTTCGATGAATTCAGACGATTTGGCTTCTGAGGTGTCTTTTTCTGCTTCCGCAACATACTTATTGAAAGCCACCCAATCCACGCTTGCCAGATACCTGGATAG
>WJJO01000382.1 GCA_014729665.1 Caldifarciminota bacterium | reverse complement strand
TGACCTTCTTATCTGTTCGAAAAAACCGACCCTATTGATACTCGGTTCAGGTGATTTTAATCGCTCCATGTCGATGCTGTCCAGGATATCCCGGGATTCGACTCTCCGGTGATTCCTGCTCATCGCCACACGGGCGGCGTTTTTTATAACGTTGCGTATCTCCCCACCGGAGAGCACAAACTCGCTTCCCAGTCGAACCAAGTCAACATCCTCAGCAAGCGGCAACCTGCCAGGTATCAATTCCTGCCATATCCTTATTCTCTCACCGGGCTCGGGTCGTGGGAACTCGAGCTTTATATCCACTCTTCGCTCCAGGGCAGGATCTAGATTGTCTGCAAAATTGGTGGTCATAATCAAGATGCCGTTGAACCGCTCGATCTCGGTCAGCATCACGTTTATATGAGAGTTGTGGTGCTGGCGGTCCTGGTCTATTGCGCGTTTGTGAACCAATGAATCAGCTTCGTCAAGAATGAGCACCGAATCAGATTCGTTAGCTTTCTTGAATAGCCGCGAAATATTGTTTTCGGTTTCCCCCCACCACTTGCTTAAAACCTCGGGTACGTTTATTTGCTTTATCTTTCGTCCTATTGTCCCTGCGAATCCCCTTGCCGTAAGGGTCTTGCCGGTGCCCGGAGGTCCGTAAAACAGCATCACCAGACGATCCTTTTTTCCATGATCTTCCCTTAACCCCCACTCGTCCAGTTTAGATTTTTTGCCATCAAAACCAAGTGAACCCAGGGCAAGGTCTATAACTGATTTCTGACTGGACGATAGGACTACGTTTTTCAAGGTTACTGTTGCCGATGAACCTTCATTTTGTCTCGGGGCAGATTCCTTTTCTTGAGCAACTGAGAGCATTGGGATTTTGTCAGATAAACCAAGCAGTAGATTCCTGAATTTCTCGCAGACGAACACACTTTCCGCTAATGCTTTTTTAGAATACTTCGGCATGTTAAAATCTGCCCACAGTATCCGGTATTTGAAAAGCCTTGCTGAACTTGACATATATTTAAGCCTTGCCATCGCTTCTCTGGGGTCGGTCCACAACGGCTGAAGTATGTCAAGGGTGTCTTTTGGACGTCCTTCTCGCCAGTGAACCGAATCGAACACCATCATCAATATCTTTACCTCCGACCGGCACAATCTTGCCTTTCGGGCTATCTCCATTATGGGAATCTTCACTCCCGCTTCCTGGGTAAGCTTCCACCGTTTCCACAACCTTTTCTCGCCCTCGGAGTAATCGTATTCGGATTCAGCCAACCTCCTTCTGAACCTGCCGCCGCCCTGAACGTGATAAAAAAATTCCAGCCAGTCGGCGGTGAACTCAACCTGGTTGGAATAGGGCTTGAGCGGGGTTTTCACAACTGGCTTCTGGACCTGTTGCTCCTCTACTTGTTTTTGAACCTTTCTTTTCTTCATCATCGCCTCCGTTATTTTTTTGATTGTAGGTTGGAGCACTGACAACTAGCTGGCAGTGGGCTTTTGCATAATCATGTTGAAAATTCGAAAGGAGTACGTATGATAAACCTAACCAAGGAGGTTACCGATGAGCAGAAAGGTTGAACTGACCGAGGAGCAGAAAAAAAAGATCATGGACATTTTAGATGAAGACGTCGAGCGGTACACCTGGAATCAGCTTCTCGAAGCCATCGGTATGGAGGGCGTAAACAAAGGCGATCTTACCTGGGATACAATGGCTTTCATTGTAGACGATTACTGGGAATGCCAGAATTGCGGAATCATATACCCGAACGGGAAAAAGCAATCGTGGATACTCGGAACCTGCACTGAGTGCGAGCCTATAATAGCAGATAATTCAAAAAAGATATTCGTCGATTTCCATAATCATCTGGCAAGTGATCATGTAAGGGATAAGGTCAAAAAGCTTTTTTCAACCTGGAAGGTCGAGAACGTTCACACTGTCAAGCTTGAATTTTCCGCCGACAGCACTGACGTGTATGAACCGTTGTTTGTTAGCAAAGACGGCAAGAAGGATGGGGCAAGGTTCTTTATCGATACAGGAGGATTCAAATTGAAAGTAATATCATGTCTTTTCGCAAATCCCGCAGGAGCGGTTGAC